>CAWUNH010000056.1:0-7506 GCA_963923435.1 uncultured bacterium | reverse complement strand
GGTTATGCCCAGTACTTGGACCTTTTTTTGCATTGAACGGGTACATTGGAATGCAGAATGGATCGGGTATTCTTTAGGCTTTGTAGGCATCTTGGTTTCTGTTGTTCAGGGAGGATTAATTGGTTTTTTTAAACGAACTCTTGGAACCCTCAACAGCATTTACCTGGGACTGATAGGCAACCTGTGCGGCATGCTCTTATACAGTATGGCAAACCAAAGTTGGATGCTTTTTGCCTGGATGTTACCCTATGCCCTGGGAGGATTAATTCTTCCCAACGTGCAATCTCAATTAAGCGGTTCCATGCCATCCAACGAACAAGGATTGCTTCAGGGCGGACTCAGTGGTTTAATAGGAATAACTTCCATCTTGGCCCCCCTTATAATGACCCATAGCTTTACCTGGGGATGTTCGGGAACTTTGGGTTTTTATTTTCCGGGCATGGCCTTTGCCGTTGGAGCCTTGTTTACGGGGCTGGCTCTGGTGGTTACCCGCATCTATTTAAAACCTTCCGTATTTAGTATCTCTGAAAACCAAAATAAGCCCTAATTTTGTAGTCTATGAAAGATTTATTTGATAAAATTAAAAATCATTTGGGTCCCATTGGTGAGCATGCTAAATCGGCCCATGGCTACTTTACATTTCCAAAACTGGAAGGCGAAATAAATCCTCATATGCAATTCAGAGGTAAAACCCAATTAAACTGGAGTTTAAACAATTACCTGGGTTTGGCAAACCATCCTGAGGTTCGAGAAGCCGATGCTCAGGCTGCAAGTCAATACGGATTGGCACTTCCTATGGGAGCTCGTATGATGAGCGGAAACTCCGATCGGCACGAACAACTGGAACGCGAATTGTCAGAATTTGTTGAAAAAGACGATACCATTCTTTGCAATTTTGGTTATCAGGCCATGGTAAGTGCGATTGATGCTCTGGTTGACCGCCACGATGTAATTGTATACGATGCCGAGAGCCATGCCTGCATTCTTGATGGTGTTCGTTTACACATGGGAAAACGCTTTGTTTTTAAACATAACGACGTTGCCGACTGCGAAAAACAATTGCAGCGGGCACAAAAACTCACTCAAGATTCGGGCGGTTGTATTTTAGTTATTACCGAGGGTGTTTTTGGAATGCGCGGAGATCAAGGAAAGCTTAAAGAAATTGCCGCATTAAAAACAAAATATCCCTTTCGTTTATTCGTTGACGACGCACACGGTATTGGAACCATGGGTCCAAATGGTGGCGGAACCGGTCAGGAGCAGGGTTGCCAGCAAGAAGTTGATATTTATTTTGGAACCTTCGCCAAATCCTTTGCTTTAATTGGCGGCTTTATTTCTTCAACCAAAGAGGTTATTACCTTTTTACGGTACAATATGAGATCTCAGATTTTCGCAAAATCAATGCCAATGCCTTTAGTGGAAGGTGCTTTAAAGCGTTTGGATCTCATGCGCCGTCATCCCGAATACCGAACCCAACTCTGGAAAATTGCAAAAGCCCTTCAGGAAGGTTTGGTTGCAGCAGGATTTGATATTGGCGTTACAGATACCATGGTTACCCCGGTGTACATGCGGGGTTCAATTCCAGAAGCCACCAATATGGTTATTGATTTGCGAGAACACTTTAATTTGTTTTGTTCCATGGTGGTATATCCCGTAGTGCCCAAAGGCATGATTATTTTACGCTTAATTCCAACAGCCGTTCACAGTTTAGAGGATGTTAGGTATACCATAGAGGCCTTTGGTAAAGTTAAAGACAAGTTGTACGGAGGCGCCTACTTAGCCGATAAAATAAAAGAAGGATACGCCCAACAGTTATAATCGGAATGCCGCTTGAATCAATCGCGGTTGTTTTGAGTAAATCGCCAAATATAATACAAGAGCGTGGCTACTGAAGCCAAGGCTGATATTACATAGGTGTAAGCCGCCCATTTTAATGCATCCTTGGCTTCGGCCTGTTCGTAAGACTGTGTTAATCGGCTGTCTTCTAACCAGGCCAATGCCCGTTTACTGGCATCTATTTCTACCGGTAGCGTTATTAAACTAAAGGCTGTAATAATACTTTGCAAAACAATAAATACCAAAAGTAAGGTATTGCCCAAATGCGGACTTCCATAGGCTAAAAAGGCTAAACCAAAAGTTAAGTAACTAAGTATTTGACTGGAAATTTGAACCGCCGGAACCAGTTTGCTGCGCATGCTCAGCCATGGATAGGCCAGATGATGTTGCACTGCATGTCCGCATTCGTGGGCGGCTACTGCTGCGGCCGCAATGTTTGTACCGTTGTATACTTCTGTACTTAAATTAACCGTTTTGGTCAAAGGGTTGTAATGGTCCGAAAGTTGACCTGAAACCGACTCGATTCGTACATCGGTAATTCCGTATTGACGCAACATTTTTTCAGCCACTTGTTTTCCGCTTAAACCATTTAATAAATTACGTTTGCTGTAGGCCGCAAATTTTGATTTTAAGCGGTAGCTGGCCAATAAACCCAGCCCCATAAAAAACAAACTGATTAAGAGTAGTAGTGGATCGAACATCATACCCTAAAAATACAGCAGAAATTAATGTTTAATTTTCCGAAACCCTTAAAAACTAAAAAAAACGTATCTTTTGAAATTATTTAACAAATGTTTCGCATTGTTTTTCTTGTATTGGGGCTTACCCTGTTTAAACCTACAGGCATTGCACAAACCCTAACAACCTTTTGGTATAACCAACAGGGGTACCGGCTGCCGGTTGGAATGGTTTCAAAACTACAACCCGCGGGCAATCCCCTGCCCTTGATAGTATTTTTACATGGTGCCGGTGAGCGTGGCGATGATTTTCATGCTGCCCGTTCAGAGGGTGTTAAAACCTTAATTCAAACACTTGAAAAACTTGGCGTAAAACAATATTACATCCTAATACCTCAATGTCCCAAATCTGAAAAATGGGTAGAAAGTCCATGGTCGGCCCCGGATCACAGAATGTCGGAAAATCCGACCTGGCCCATGAACCTGTTGCTTAAGTTACTTGATTCTTGCCGGCAGCATTTGGACCGGGTCGACCTTAACCGAATTTATATAACTGGACTTTCCATGGGTGGTTTTGGAACCTGGGAATTGGCTCAGCGCATACCCGATCGGCTCGCAGCGGTAATGCCGATTTGTGGCGGCGGCGATTCTACGCTCGCCCATCGGCTCAAGAATTTACCCGTGTGGGCATTTCACGGCAGTAAAGATGCCGTTGTATTACCCATACGAACCAAGGCCATGGGAATGGTTTTAAAAAAAATGGGAGCGCCTTGCCAAATAAGCCTGTTTAAAAACGAAGCCCACGGTATATGGAACCGTGTATATTCAAATAAAACCTATGTTTCTTGGTTATTACAACAACGTCGAAACCCTCAGGGTAACTGAGATTTTAGCTCGGTGCAAAAATTTTTTGAATCTTCTGATCCAGGATTGCAATTTAAACGCGCGGAACGCTCGGTTATATTTTTAATGCGTTCCTCTGGGTCGGGATGCGTACTAATCCATTGTAATTGATTTTTTGAATCTTCTTTTAAAATGCGTTTAAAAAAATTAATTCCTGCCTGGGGTGGATATGCGGATGCACATAAATACTTTACCGCGTTTGCATCGGCTTCTCGTTCATAAGCCCTGGAATATCGTAATGAAATGAGATTGCTGGTTATTTCTGCCAATAAACCCGGGCCTCCCTCACCTGACAAAAATTGCATAATTAATTGCAATCCCAGCTGTTTGGTTAACTGGCGGGTGCCGTGCCGTAAATCGGCATGAGCCATTTCATGCGCTAAAACACTGGCAAGTTCTGCTTCGGAGCTTACATACCGCAGCAAGCCGGTGTATACATAAATAAACCCACCGGGTGTACAAAAGGCATTAACTGTACTGTCGTTCTTTATAACCGTGAGTTTCCAGGAAAAATCCATTGCATGCTGCAATTGGGCATGCTGAAGAATGTTGTTTTTAATGTGATTCAAGCGTTTGTACAGGGCTTTAAAAGCCGTTGAATCTACCGTGTTTTCAGTGGCCTGCAATTGTCGATCGGCCTGCTCTCCCAGTTCGATATCGTCTTGAATTCTAAAGGTATTAAGCGCAATAGGGTCGGTTTCATCCCAGGCCCGTTGAATTTTTTCACGGCCAGACTTCCATAACGCACGGAGTGGATCCATTGCTGTTTCATTGGAACTGGAATTGGAATCGGGTGCCATACAAGACGATAAACTCAAAAGAAAAATTAAAAACAATGCGTTTCGGTGAAACAAATGGGCATTCATTAAGGTGCAAAGTTACCAAAAACCTATGGGGTTAAGATGTTTTTAATAACTGGACCGGGGGTTGGTTTTTAAATTTAATACTTTAGGGATTGTGAAAACCCTTAAGGAAACTCCGCTAATGAAACAATACGGGGAATTAAAATCCCAGTATCCGGACGCTGTTTTATTGTTTCGTGTTGGAGATTTTTATGAAACCTTTGGTGCCGACGCCATTCTTAGTTCCAATATTTTAGGAATTGTATTAACCAAGCGGGCCAACGGAGCAGCCTCTCATGTAGAATTGGCTGGATTTCCGCACCATTCTTTAGAAAGTTATTTACCCAAACTTATAAAAGCCGGACTTCGGGTAGCCATATGCGATCAGTTGGAAGACCCTAAGCTGGTTAAAGGCATTGTAAAACGCGGTATTACCGAATTGGTAACACCCGGGGCACATTTTAACAACCATGTTTTAGATCAGAAAAAAAACAACTTTCTGGCTGCCATAAAATGGGAGAATGCTGTTTACGGTTTAGCCCTCTGCGATGTATCAACCGGATCTTTTTATGCCACTGAAGGCAGCAAAGCAGAAATAGAACAATGCCTGGGCCAATTTCAACCCTCGGAGGTCTTGTATGAAAAATCGCAACGAACGCAACTGCTGGATGCATTTCCCTTTATTGGTTATTCCTTTCCTATAGATACCTGGGCCTTTCACCACGAACATGCCTACGAGCGCCTGACCCGACAATGGGGCACACACTCGTTAAAAGGATTTGGTTTAGAAAACCTGAATCAGGCCATAGCGGCCGCAGGGGCCTTGCTGCATTATTTAAATGAAACCAAACACCAGCAATTACGTCACCTGAATCAGATTCAGGTAATAAACTACAACCGCTTTGTTTGGCTGGACCGATTTACCATTCGCAATCTCGAACTTTTAGAGCCTTCTCAAGAATCTGGGCAATCTTTGTTTCAATCTCTTGATGCCTGTCAAACCCCCATGGGTTCGAGACGTTTAAGACGTTGGATTGCAAGCCCGCTCATTAACCGATTGGATATTGAATTGCGCTTGCAAACGACCGAAGCCTTGGTAATTAATGCTGAGCTTCGCCAACAGGTAAAACCCCTGATTCACTCCATTGGCGATATGGAACGGTTGGTATCGCGGCTCGGTGCGATGCGTTGCAGCCCACGCGAATTGGTTCATCTGAGCCAAACCTTAAACCAAATTACAGAAATTAAAAAACTGTTTAATGAGGCTTCCGAACCAATCCTGCAAACCTATTCTAAAAACATACCGGACACCCAAGCCATTGGCTTGTTAATTACTAACCAGTTACGTCCTGATGCACCTGCTCAAATTGGAAAAGGTCCGGTTTTTAACAAAGGCCTGGATGCAACCCTCGATCATTTGCAGAGTTTAGTGACCGATGGCAAGCAACATTTAATTGAAATTCAGCAACGCGAAATTCAGGCTACCGGCATTGCCTCGCTAAAAATTGCCTACAATTCTGTTTTTGGATATTATTTGGAAGTAACCCATGCACACAAAGAAAAAGTACCTGCTAGCTGGATTCGAAAGCAAACCCTGACCAATGCTGAACGGTATATTACACCGGAACTTAAAACCTATGAAGAAACAATTTTAGGAGCGGAAGAACGCATTTTAAAAATTGAACAAAACCTTTACACGGCCCTGTGCACTCAACTTTTGGAATTTGTACCAACACTTATGCAAAGCGCCCAGCAAATGGCACAACTTGACGTGTACGGCTGTTTTGCTGAACTGGCCTATCAACGATCGTATTGCAAACCCGTGTTTCACGATGGCCAGGAAATGGAAATTAAACAAGGCCGACATCCGGTTATTGAAACCTTGTTAAAAGAAGGAAACGCCTACATTGCCAACGATTTGTATTTAAATTCTGAAAGCATTCAAATGATGATGATTACGGGCCCTAATATGAGCGGAAAATCGGCGGTATTACGACAAACGGCCCTTATTGTTATAATGGCGCAAATTGGATGTTTTGTGCCTGCACAATCGGCCTTGCTGCCTATTACCGATCGCATTTTTACCCGGGTAGGTGCCAGTGATAACATTAGTACCGGCGAATCAACCTTTATGGTAGAAATGAATGAAACAGCCAGTATTTTACACAATTTAAGTGCCGGCAGTTTAATTTTATTGGACGAAATTGGCCGTGGAACCTCAACCTACGATGGCATTTCCATTGCCTGGAGTATTGCACGTTACTTGCACGAGCACCGCCTACGACCTAAAACCTTATTTGCTACGCATTATCATGAGTTAAACGACATGCAAGTTCAGTTTAAACGAATTAAAAATTTTAATGTAAGTGTTAAAGAACACGGTAGTACAATCGTTTTTTTACGCCGTCTGCAAGAGGGCGGCAGTGCGCACAGTTTTGGAATTCATGTGGCTAAAATGGCCGGTATGCCAGAATCTGTGATTCGTGAGGCCCAGCAAAAACTCAAAGAACTTGAACAGTTGCATCCAGAATCTCAAACGCAGTTGCAACTCGGCTGGTCGGAACCCGAAACGCCCGAAACGCATTTAAAATGGGTTAAAGAACTTGAATCATTGGATTTAGACCGTATGAGCCCAATGGAAGCTCTGTTAACCCTTCAAAACTGGAAATCGAAATACCCCTGGGTTTAATTTTTTTATTCGTAAGGTTTTTTTAAATTTGCAGACCCGAAAGGGAAAGGCGGAAGTAGCTCAGTTGGTAGAGCGTAACCTTGCCAAGGTTAAGGTCGCGGGTTCGAGACCCGTTTTCCGCTCCAGAGCCGATGGGCTCTTTTTTTTACCCCCTGCCTGGGTGGTGGAATTGGTAGACACGCAGGACTTAAAATCCTGTGACCTTTAACAGTCGTACGGGTTCAAGTCCCGTCCCGGGTACCGAGCCGGAATTTTTGATTTTTTTCAGAAGTCCGGCTTTTTTTATTGATTTTTTTAATCCATTTTTTTCTTGCCCACAATTTTAACAAACCCAAAAAAATCACTCATTCAAAAGCTTTTTAAACCTAATTAAATAAATTGATTAGGTTTAAAAACTATATGGTATAGTTAAATTAAATGCTCATTCAAAATAGTGCATTTGGCGGGTTTTGCCAAACTTGGTTCAAAGAATTTAAATATGTATTTAATACTGGATTCGATTTACAAAACTAATTGCAATTATAATTTTATTGTGAGCAACTAATGGCTTATTTAATAT
>CAWUNH010000055.1:0-7515 GCA_963923435.1 uncultured bacterium | reverse complement strand
GTGTAAGCATTATTGCCTTGCCACAGGCGCAACTCAAGGATACATCGCCTACACGCAAACCGTTATTACTTTCCTCTAAAAATAATAGATTTCGGAACTTTATAAACAGGCTGTCGTACAAAAAAGGTATCGTTAAGACAAAGTAAAAACGCCAATAAACGGTCTTCTTCTTCCAAAGTATAGGGCCTGATTTTGTTTTTATAAACATTTTTACCCAGTCCTGTTCGGTAGTGCCGCAAAACCTCCCGTAAACTTTGAAACCTGCCATCGTGCATATACGGAAACGAAAAGCTTAAATTTCGTAAGGATGGAATTTTAAACTGCATTAAATCCTCTGGTTTGCGGGTTAATTTAAATTTTCCAGAGTCGTTTAAAGCCGGATTTAGTGGCAAAAAGTTTTGCGCAAAATCGCCGCGGGTCATAAGCGGTTCGGTATGACAGGATGCGCAATAAGTTTTATACAAATGGTATCCTGATGTTTCATCCGAATTAAAATTTGTTTGACCCGACAGGACGCGGTCGTATTTGCTGTTGGCCGAAATTAAATGGGAAACAAAATGCTCTAGGGCTTTTAATACATGGAATTTTGAGAGTTTTTCAGAAGTTAAGCCAGTGCGTTGCAAATGGACGGTATACAAGGAGTCGGTTTGAACGTACCTGATAATTTGAGAAAGCGAAAAATCCATTTCAGCCGGATGGGAAATGGGTATTTGAATTTGATCGATGAGCGTTTTTGCGCTTCCATCCCACATAAAGGATTTAAACCAAAGTAAATTAAATAAAGCCGGAGCATTTCGGGTTCCAACTTGATCGTCGATTCCATGACTCAGGCGGTGATCCACATGCGCAAATGCGGTAGCCGATTGATGACACGAGGCGCAAGAAATTTTTTGATCTCTGGACAAATGCGTATCGTAAAACAAAACCCTGCCAAAATTAAACCAGGCGCTGTCGGTTTTAAGCATTTTATGACGAGGTTTTGGCCAGGATTTTGGAAGTTCTGCATGCTCTGAGCCAATCCAAAAAACACCCAGGGCTCCTGCACCGCCCAACACTACTGTAAACAAAACGCTTTTGTACTTATGGAAGCCCCTGAATAGCATCTGGTAAATTTTGACTGGCTGCGTGCGCCTCAAAACCGGGACTCATTATTTTAAAACGGTTATTGCGAAGCAGGGGTTCTAAAAATATACTCACATCAAAATAATTATTTAAACTCTTACAATTCCAGGTTTGCAATGCAGTGTAGGGTTTACGATACCCTCCTAAGTGGTATTCAAATTCTTGCCAACTACTTTGATGTTTTTGTTTTACAGATCCCTCCAATTTAAAATGAATGTATCCACTTTGCCAAGTCCAGTACATGCCGTGAATGGGATCCAAAGGGCCCGATTCGGTTCCCCGATAATGTGCAAGGCTGTCGATTCCGAGGTTAAAGGTTAATCCTTTTAAACCATCATTAATTTGCGAACGCCCCATTGCGTCCATTACTATTAAATAAATGGTATTTGAAAATTTTTTTACTGAATCAACCGGAGTATGGTTTTGCAAATAAAATTGCAATTTGGTAACAATAAGGCTGTCATCATTCCAACCGTATGCTGTGTGGAGGGCAATGGGTTTTTGATGCCAGGCGGTTTGAAAAATTGTAGATTGGGATTTTAACACACCCCAAAAAGCGCAAAGGCAACAAACCGTTACACTACGAAAGGCCATTTGTGTGTTTTAACTTTGATTTTAAAAAACGGGCCGTGTGCGAAGTACGGTTTTTAATTAGATCGGTGGGGTTGCCCTCTGCCACAATCCTACCACCGGCTTCGCCCGCCTCTGGACCCATGTCAATAATCCAGTCGGCAGCGGCTAAAATATCTAAATGGTGTTCTATTACAACCAGCGAATGCCCCTTGCGCAGAATTGCTCGAAAACTTTGTATTAACTTTTGAACGTCTTTTAAATGCAGCCCGGTAGAAGGCTCATCAAAAACAAACATGACCGGTTCGGTAAATTGCTGCACCACCAAAAAACTGGCCAGTTTAACCCGTTGCGCTTCTCCTCCACTTAAGGTACTGCTGCTTTGACCTAATGCCACGTACCCCATTCCAACGTCCTGAAGGGCTTTTAATTTTTCCTGAATGCGTTGATGCTGGCGTGTGTTTCCGCTTTGTTTAAAAAAAACCTGCGCCTCATCGACCGTTAATTGTAATATTTCGGCAATGGATTTGTGATGGTATAATATTTCGAGCGTTTCGGGTTTAAAGCGGCTGCCTTTACAGGATTCGCAAATCATGTGTACATCGGCCATAAATTGCATGTCAACCACCACCTCTCCCTCTCCCTCGCAGGTTTCACATCGTCCGCCGGGTACATTAAAACTGAAATATCCGGGCGTAAAACCGCTCATTTTAGCCGCAGGAGTTGCTGCCATTAAATCGCGTATTTCATCAAAAATTTTTAAATAGGTAGCCGGATTACTTCTTGAACTGCGTCCAATTGGATTTTGATCTACAAATTCCAAGCCTTTAATGTGCTTTAAATCGCCCTCTAGCAAATCGCTTGAATCCGAATGCTTGAAGTGTCCGTCAATATAACGGCGCAATCGCGGAACCAATGCCCTGTTTACCAGGGTAGATTTACCAGAACCGCTTACACCACTAATACAGCATAACACCTGCAGCGGAATACGAACCTCGAGTTGGTGTAAATTATGTATCGAAATTTGTTTTAATCGAATCCAGTAATTGGGTTTTACTACCTCTGCTTTTATTTTTGTACTATTGGAATGTAGCAAGGCTGCTGTATGACCGGGTGTAGATGAGTTTACTTTTGAAAGTGGGCCTGCATACACAACCTGACCACCGCCAGCACCGGCTTCGGGTCCCATGTCAATTAAATAATCTGCAGCCCGAATAATCGATTCGTCGTGCTCTACAACTACCAAGGTGTTACCCAAGGCCTGTAAATTGCGTAATACCGCAATTAATTGTTCTGTGTCTCTGGAATGAAGACCAATGCTGGGTTCATCTAAAATATACAAAGAGCCTACCAACGCGGATCCAAGCTGGGTTGCTAAGTGCAGCCGCTGGCTTTCGCCACCGCTGAGGGTTTGTGCAGAACGGTTTAAATTTAAATACCCCAAACCTACTTGAAGAATGTAGTGCAAACGTGTTTTAATTTCGTTTAATAAAACCTGGGCAATGTGCAAATCGCGTTCGTTTAATTGCAATTGCTCAGTCCATTGCAACAATTCCGACACCGGCATTAACAGGCAATCCGAAAGGCTGGTATTGTTAATTTTTACCTGATTGGAGTCGGAACGAAGACGGGTCCCTCGGCATTCTGTACAAAGCGTTTTTCCACGGTATCGGGAGAGCATAACCCGGTATTGGATTTTATAGGTTTCCTGCTCAAGCATGGTAAAAAAATCATTCAAGCCTGTAAAATGCTCGTTTCCGTCCCAAAGCAATTGGTACTGTTTTGCACTCAGCTGCACAAGGGGTTTATGAACCGGAAAATTAAACTTATGAGCGTTTTTAATAAGTTGGGTTTTGTAATACGACATCACTTCACCGTTCCAGGGTGCAATGGCATTTTCAAAAACCGATAGACTGGTATTGGGAATTACCAGTTCGGGATCTATTCCCAGCAGACTTCCATAGCCTTCGCATTTTTTGCAAGCTCCAACCGGATTGTTAAAACTAAAAAAATTTAAATCGGGTCGTTCGAGCGGAATTCCATTGCATTCGGGATGCGCCGCAAATTGCAAAAGCGATTTGGATTGGGGATACCAAAGGGCACAAACTTCTTGCCCCTCGTTAAAGGCTAAATTTAAACTGTCCAAAACCCGTTGCTGTGCATCTTCATCCCTTGCGTAATCCGATACGCGGTCTATTAAAAGGTAACAGGGTTTGGCCGGATACTGCGCCGCTTTTAGTTGGGCAATTTCCAAAATCTGGTCTTCTGTCCAAATGCGTGAATAACCCAACTGGGTATAGTATTTAAGGCGTTCCGTCCAGTTTTTAGAATTGATTTGGGTAATGGGCGCTAATATATAAACCTGTTCGTTGTTTTGACGGCTCAGCATTTCCTCTAAAACACGGTCGGCTGTGTAGTGCTGAACCGGCAAACCTGTGAGGGGATGGTATTGAATTCCAACGCGTGCAAACAGCAATTTAAAATATTCGTACAGTTCGGTAACCGTACCCACCGTGCTGCGAGGATTTCTGGAAATGGTTTTTTGTTCGATGGCTATAGCCGGGGAAATTCCGTACAGCGCATCCAGTTTTGGCTTTTGAAGCCGGCCCAAAAACTGACGTGCATAAGAAGAAAGGCTTTCCACATAACGGCGCTGGCCCTCTGCAAACAAAGTATCAAATGCCAACGAAGATTTTCCGGAACCGGAAACGCCGGAAATTACCGTCCACTGATTTCGGGGAATTTTTACGTTAATGTGTTTTAAATTGTGTTGGTGGGCCCCCATCACATAAATCCACTTAGAGGTATCCCGTGCACCTGAACTCATTGGATTTGAAGGAGTTTAAAGTAATGTTCGCGAGTAGAATAATCGTCCCAACGAATGTTGCCTGTATGCTTTTTAATAATTTGCGAGCGGCTGTTAAAAAAATAAATGCTGGGAATGGAATGTATTTTTAGTTGACTTAATGAAGTTGCCAGCTTGCCGTAATTTAAACGGGGTGCAATGGCTTTTAATTTATCAATGGCGTTCCAGGATTCTTCACTTAAAACCCAAACCCGACTGGAATCTAAATTGGGTTGGGCGTTTATAGATTTTAATTCGTCACGGCAGTTGCCGCACCAGGAAGCAGAAAACACAATCATTTTAGGATGCTGTGTAGAATTAACCGTTTGCAGGTTCCCTTTTTTATTGTACCATTTAATTTTTTGCGAGGGAATATTTGGGGCAACGGCATAATATTGATAGAGTGCAAGGACAATAACCAATGCCACAATTCCCAAAGCCCCTGCCAAGAGTGTACGATTCACCTGCCAAAGGTACATCATACTTTAGGTATTGGTTAATTTAAAAGTATAAATATGTAATTTTGATCATGCTGGCGGTATACCGAAAAGAATTGAGTTTATTTTTATCCTCGCTCACCGGATTGCTGGCTATTTTTATATTTTTAATTTTATTAGGACTTTTTCTTTGGGTTTTACCCTCCGAAAGTACCGGTACCAATGTTTTAGATAACGGTTTTGCGCAGCTGGACGGGCTTTTTAGCCTGGCTCCTTGGTTGTATTTGTTTTTAATTCCGGCCATTTGCATGCGCAGTATTTCTGAAGAACTTAAAAGCGGCACCCTGGAATTTTTACTCACCAAGCCGCTTTCGGCCCGGGGTTTGGTGTTTGCAAAATTTATGGCCGGATTCACGCTGGTGGTTATTTCTCTGTTGCCCACCCTGTTTTATGTATATGTAGTATATCAATTGGGTAACCCCAAAGGAAATTTAGACTGGGGAGGGCTCGGAGGTTCCTACCTGGGTTTGCTTTTACTGGCCTCTGTGTTTTTAGCCTGCGGAATTTTTAGTTCCACCTTTTCGGAACAACAGATAACTTCCTTTTTACTGGCCCTGCTCATTTGCTTTTTTTTGTACAACGGTTTTGACATTATTGCGCAAAGCGGATTTTTTGGTGCAGCAGATAGCGTGATTAAAAAAATGGGAATCAGCGAGCACTATGAAAGTATCAGTCGCGGCGTTGTTGATTTTCGGGACCTTATTTATTTTTTTTCAGTAAGTGCGTTGTTTTTAATATTAACTGCCCAACGTTTGCGATTAAAACGATAAACGATGCGGACCACTTTGTTTTCAAAATTTAATTTTGTTCGATCGCACTGGAGCCTTTGGGTAATTGCCTGCGTTTTTGTAAATGTACTGGTTCAAGGATTGGTCCTGCGCTTGGATTTAACCTCCGAAAAACGCTTTACGCTTGCGCCTGAAACGCGCGCCTTATGTGCCAATTTAAAAGAAGATGTGTTAATTAAGGTTTATTTGGACGGTTCTATTAATCCGGGTTTTAACCGACTGCAAAAAGCCTGTGAAGATTTATTAAACGAATGCCGCCAATTAAATTCAGCGCACATAAAAATTGAATTTACCAGTCCTACCCAAGATCGAACCAAAGAAGAAACACAGGCTGTAGAAAAACAGTTGTATGAAAAAGGACTTGTTCCCGAAGAGGTTTTTGTTAAAAGCGGAGATAAGTCGACGGTGTTTCGGATTTTTCCAGGAGCCATTATCAGCTACAAAGGTCGGGAGCGTGTTTGGCCAATTTTTAACCGGCAAAGTTCGGGTATTCCTGCCGAGGTATGCATTAACAACAGTATCGAAGATTTAGAATATTCCTTTACCAATACCGTTCGTAAAATTCAAAAAAACAACCGTCAGGAAATTACCTTTTTAGATGGTCACGATGAACTGGACACGCTTCAGTCGTATCGGTTTCGGAATGTGCTTTCGGAATATTACCTGGTAAATCATACGGCCATTACTCCTGGCCGTGAACTCAAAGCCCTGCGGGGAACCGATTTATTGGTTATTGCCCAACCCGACTCTGCTTTTAACGATCGGGAAAAATATGCCATCGATCAGTTTATTATGCAGGGTGGTAAAACGCTTTGGCTCATAGATCCCTTATATACCAATCTGGATTCGCTCCGCAACGGATTTACAATGGGTTTGCCTCGTTCTTTAAATATCGAAGACATGCTGTTTAAATACGGTGTGCGCTTTAACCCTGTAATGCTTCAGGACCGCCAGTGCGGTTATCTTAAAATAAACGTTGGATTTCAAAAAGGGCAGCCCCGATTTGAATTATTTCCCTGGCTTTACAGCGTACTTGCACTGCCCCAACTCCAACATCCCATTGTGCGTAATTTGGATTTAATAAAATTAGATTATTGCAGCACCATTGATACCGTTACGGCTCCGGGTATTAAAAAAACCATTTTACTGCAATCTTCAAGGTATGCCCGGGTTATACCAGCGCCGGTACGTATTTCATTGGCCAGTGTGCAGTTTCCGCCTAAAGAATCGCAATTGATTAATTACAACCAAGCCATTGCCTGCCTGCTCGAAGGCTCCTTTAACAGTTTTACCGAAAACCGATTGCCACAGGCATTGCTTCAGAACCCCGACTTTCATCATGTGGAACAGGGAAAAGCCACTAAAATGATTTTGGTGGCCGATGGAGACCTGGCCCGGAACGAAATTAATTTTTCAAGCAAAGAATTGCTGCCCTTAGGTTTTGATCGAAACACCAATCAAACCTTTGCCAACAGTACCTTTTTATTAAACTGCGTTAATTATTTACTGGATGATGAGGCCTTAATTCAATTGCGTTCAAGGGAAGTTAAATTAAGACTCTTAGATAAAAAAGTAATTCAGTTAAAACGAAATAAATGGCAAACCCTGGCCGTTGCTGTGCCGGTTTTGTGCATGGTATTATTGGGTATTGGAATGGCCTACCAACGCAAACGAATGCACGCCAGTACATAGA
>CAWUNH010000054.1:0-7525 GCA_963923435.1 uncultured bacterium | reverse complement strand
CTAAACGGCTTGGTAATGTAATCATCAGCACCTGCATTAAAGCCCTCAATGGTATCCTCCTTCATGCTTTTGGCAGTTAAAAAAATAATGGGAATCTGGGGGTCGCTCACGCGAATTTCTTTGGCTAGGCTGAGTCCGTCTTTTTCGGGCATCATAATGTCGAGAAGCAATAAATCAAAACTGCCTTTAAAAAACAAGTCTGCTGCTTTTTTTCCATTTTCCGCCAACTTGGTTTCGTATCCTTTTGCTTCCAGGTAATCCAACAGCAGTGGGCCGAGGCTGGTATCGTCCTCTGCCAACAAAAGTTTTGGTTTTAGAGTTTCCATATTAGCTAAAGTATAACAAATAGCCCTGGCATCAACAGGCTTAACATTAATTATCAATTGGAAGATGCACTGCAAAAGTACTGCCTTTTTCCAGTTCGCTTTCTACCGAAATGGTTCCTCCGTGCTTCATCACCACGGCTAAAACATAAGACAGGCCCAGCCCAAAACCCTTTACATTGTGAACGTTTCCGGTTGGAACTCTGTAAAATTTTTCAAAAATTTTGCGCTGGTTTTCTTTGCTAATTCCTATTCCGTTGTCTTGAATTTCAATTTTTACACCCTCGGCCGTGTTGGAGCTTCGAATGGATATTTCAGGGTTTTGCCGGGAGTACTTTAATGCGTTATCAATTAAATTAAAAAATATGTTTCCTAAATGAATCCGGTCTCCCTCAATTTTATAGCGGGTTGCCAGAAATTGAGTTTTAATGTGTCCGTTTTTTTGACTCACCAACAATTGCGTTTGATCAATGGCGGTTTGAATAAGCTCATGAAGGTCAATACTACTTATTTTAAGATTAAACTGGCCCTTGTCTAAAATGGATGTTTGAAGAATACTTTCAACCAGTCCGCTCAAACGCTTGTTTTCTGAGCGGATCATTTGCAAATAACGTTGTTTTTTTTCCTGACTTGTATCAATGCTTTGATCGCTTAGCATTTCACTTGCCAGGGCAATGGTGCTAATGGGTGTTTTAAACTCATGGGTCATGTTACTGATAAAATCATTTTTAATTTCGGAGAGTTTTTTTTGTTCAAAATTGTTGGCTGTAATGTAGTAAAACGAAAACAGTAAAATCAGCAAAAGCACGGTGGTAATGGCCAAATAGGGCCACATTTCCATAAAAACCAAGCGGTCTTGACTGGGAAAACATACAATAAGGTATTCGGGTTTTACAAATTTATTGGCAGGGGAAATACGAACCTTGTAATATTCTACACCCATCGAATCGGACATGTTTTCTGCCATGCTCAGGTCGCTGTGGTGCGGACTCCCCGGATACAACGAGGTTAAATAGTAAACGTAGCGCCCTTTTATGTTACGGCTGTTAAATTCGTTTTTTAAAAGCGAGTCTATAAGGGTTGTGTCCAGCTTTTGTTTTTTTACGTTGTAATAGTTTTCAGTTAAGGTGCGGTCAAAATAATCAAACTGTTCCGATGCAACCGGCAGCAATTCGCCGCGGTGCGGATTTAATCCCGATTCGTTTTGTTTTAAACGGCGCACAAAATTTTCCGGCAACGAAGTTTCTGCACTGTCCAGTTGTAATTCTTGCGAAGCGGTTTGCTGAAGATGATGCCCGTTGCTGTCGGTTGTAAACGCTTCATTTAAATAAAGTTGCAGGGCATTTTCGGCAGCCGACCGGCCTGTTTTTCGGGGTTTAATTAGACCTTCGGTACGTCGGGTTAATTTAATGTACCGTGTTTGAGGATTTATTTTTTCAAATTGCTGTGCCGTTTTGTTTAAGGCCTCGTCTACTTTTTCTCGAAACAGTTCTTCCCGAACATTAAAATCTTTTTTTAACCAATACAATTGAAACCAAATGAGGGCCGCCATGGCAATTGTAAAAAACGCACTGATCAGTATGGTTATTCGGCGGTTCATTCGTACTCCTCGGATAAATCGTTCAGTTTAATAATAGTTCCGTTTTCATAGGCATAGCATTTTAAACGGTCTTTAAAAATATAGGGTTTGTATACCGATTTGTTTAATAACATACGTAAGGCTTCCTGTACCCCTTCAATTATGCTCGGATGCGGGTGCATCATGTCGGCCAATTCTCGAATGCCCTGCTGGGTATGAATCAGGTAAGCTACCGCCTGAATGGCCGAACTGGCATGCTCGCCAACCACGCGCATTCCCAATATGCGCATGGCATAATCGTGGGTAACAATAATTTTTATAAATCCATTGGTTTTTCGCATGGCAATGGCCCTTGCAATAACGGAATAATCTACTTTAACCACCCGATGGGGAATGCCTTTGGCCCGTAAGGCCTGCTCGTTAAATCCAACAGCGGCCACTTCCGGATTTAAAAACATAATGGTGCTGATGTTTTGATACGAAAGCGGTTTAATACCGGGGCCAAACATTCGAACCACCGCATGCCGCGCTTCACGTTCGGCAACATTTACCAGTGCCATATCGGTGCTTACATCGCCGGAAACGTATATGTGGGGAATATTGGTTTGGGTATCCTCCTGCCAGATACCACCGCCGGGTTTTAAACGTATGCCGGCATTTTCAGGATGCAATCCCTCGGTAAGCGGTTCGCGTCCAATGCTTATAAGGGCTTTATCTACCGTGTACACCTCCGGTTCTTTATGTTCTACCGAAAGGCTGTATTCTACCTTTCCGTCAACCGCTTTCATATAATTGAGTTTGGCCCCATGATGAATGGTTGCTCCGTGGGCCTGCAGGTTTTTTTGTACTTCTAAAGCAACGTCCTGGTCTTCGTTGGGCAAAATCCGGTCGGCTTTATCAATTAAGTTTACCCGTGTTTTGGCATACAAAGAAAAAATGGTTGCAAATTCGCAACCCGTTACACCCGCCCCTAAAATAACCATTTGCTTTGGAAAGGATTTAAAATTGCGAATTCCGTTGCTGGTTACAATATGCTCTTCATCCACTTCAATGTGTTCGGGTATACGGGGTTTGCTACCGGTACAAATTAGCACATGCTGGGCATACACCGTTTTAACAAGCCCCTCTTTTTTAATGTCAATATGGTGGGCATCGCGAAATGAGGCCCAGCCTTTTTCGTAAAAAAAACCTTTGTTGTATTGTTTTTCCAATAATTGCAGATGTACAGACATTTGAGTTTTACGTTCAAATACGGCATCGTTAACCAATTCGGAAAACTGAGAAAAGGCCGGCTGGTAATCCGGCAATACACTGCGGATGGCATCTACTTTTAATCCTTGTTCCCAAAGGGTTTTGGAGGTAAGTACACCGTTATAAATACCAGCCCCACCCAAACGGTTTTTTTCAATCAATAATACGCGTTTTCCAAAATCAATGGCCCGCATGGCACCCGCATATCCGCTGGGACCGCCGCCAATAACGACCAAATCGTACCGTTCCACATGCAAAGGTACAAGGAAATTGTTACGCAGCGGCCGCTTAAAAACCTAAAAAACCCATAAATAAATTATTATGTATTTGAATTACAAATGCTTAAGGAATTACCGGAATACCCGTTTTTTAGTATTTTTGCACACTTAAAATTTTAACTATGAGCACGTTCGTATACATAATTCCCGCACTTGGGATTTTAGGATTGTTGGTTATGGCGGTAAAGTCTGCCTGGGTAAATCGTCAGGATGCCGGCGACACCAATATGAAAGAGCTCTCGGGCTATATTGCCTCCGGAGCCATGGCGTTTTTAAAAGCCGAATGGAAGGTATTAAGCATTTTTGTTGTGTTGGCGGCAGCCCTCTTATCGTACTCGGGAACCGTTCATAAAATTGGAGATCGCGAACTTCATTCAAGTTGGGTAATTGCAATTTCCTTTATTATTGGTGCCGTATTTTCGGCAATGGCAGGCTATATTGGAATGAAGGTCGCTACCAAAGCCAATGTGCGTACCACACAGGCAGCCCGAACCAGCTTAAAACAAGCATTAAAAGTTTCGTTTACGGGCGGTACTGTTATGGGCCTGGGTGTAGCGGGTTTAGCAATTTTTGGATTGGGTGGATTATTTATTGTATTCTTAAAAATGTTTCATGTGGTTGAGGTTAACAGCGACCAGATGAAAACGGCTATAGAGGTGTTAACGGGTTTTTCACTGGGGGCAGAATCTATTGCATTGTTTGCGCGTGTTGGCGGTGGTATTTACACAAAAGCAGCCGATGTGGGTGCCGATTTAGTTGGTAAAGTTGAAGCCGGAATTCCTGAAGACGATGTGCGCAATCCTGCAACCATTGCCGACAATGTGGGCGACAATGTGGGCGATGTGGCCGGTATGGGGGCCGATTTGTTTGGTTCTTATGTGGCCACCATTTTAGCTACCATGGTATTGGGTCAGGAAATTTCTGTTACCGATAACTTTGGCGGAATGTCTCCAATTTTATTACCCATGGTTATTTGCGGATTAGGCATAGTATTTTCTATTGTGGGCACCTGGTTTGTTAGGGTAAAACATGAAACCTCAAATGTGCAAAACGCATTAAACCTGGGCAATTGGATGTCGATGGGACTTACCGTTGTTGCCTCTTATTTTGTGGTAAACTGGATGTTGCCCGAAGGATTAATTTCGCTACGTGGCATTGAATTTACCAGAAACGGCGTGTTTGGTGCTATTTTGGTTGGAACCGTTGTGGGAGCCATTATGAGCTTTATTACGGAGTATTATACCGCAATGGGTAAAGCTCCGGTAAACTCCATTATCCAACAATCTTCAACGGGTCATGCCACAAATATTATTGGCGGATTATCTGTTGGCATGAAATCTACGGTAATTCCTATTCTCACATTGGCAGGAGGTATTATGGGTTCGTATTATTGTGCAGGTTTGTATGGTGTAGCAATAGCCGCTGCCGGTATGATGGCCACCACTGCAATGCAACTGGCCATTGATGCTTTTGGACCCATTGCCGATAATGCCGGTGGAATTGCAGAAATGAGCCAATTGCCTCCGGAAGTTCGTGAACGTACCGATAATTTAGACGCAGTAGGTAATACAACGGCTGCAACCGGTAAGGGTTTTGCCATTGCCTCAGCCGCATTAACCTCCCTGGCTTTGTTTGCAGCTTTTGTTGGAATTGCAGGGATAGATGCCATTGATATTTATAAAGCGCCTGTATTAGCAGGTTTATTTGTGGGCGGAATGATTCCGTTTATTTTCTCGGCTTTATGCATTCAAGCAGTGGGCCGTGCCGCAATGGATATGGTGCAAGAAGTTCGCCGCCAGTTTCGTGAAATTCCAGGAATTATGGACTATAAAGCCAAACCGGAATACGAAAAATGCGTTGCTATTTCAACAAAAGCGTCTATCCGCGAAATGATGTTGCCGGGCGCAATTGCATTGGTTACTCCTGTAATTGTAGGTTTTATTTGGGGCCCCGAAGTTTTAGGAGGTTTACTGGCCGGTGTTACGGTATCTGGTGTACTTATGGGGATTTTCCAATCAAATGCCGGCGGTGCCTGGGATAATGCAAAAAAATCGTTCGAAAAGGGCGTATTAATTAACGGCGAAATGTTTTATAAAAAATCGGAACCTCATAAAGCCTCAGTAACCGGCGATACGGTTGGAGATCCGTTTAAAGACACTTCGGGTCCGTCCATGAACATTCTTATTAAACTGATGAGCATTGTATCGCTGGTTATTGCGCCCTATATTGCCATTGATGAAACCTCCGGAAGCTGCTGTATGGGCAATACCGAAACAATTGAAAAAGAAATGGTTTGTACCATAAACGGAACCAGTTATACCTGCCACTCCGAATTGGAATGCGACAGCATTATGAAAGCCCACACGCTGCCCATTTCAGATTTAAAAGGTGTTTATACCGTTGACGCCGCCCACAGCTCGCTTAACTTTAGCGTAAAGCATATTTTGGCCGATACCAAAGGCAGCATTCAGCTGGATTCTGGAAAGGTGCAGTTTGATGCAGCCAGCGAAAAAATAAAATTGTTTTTTAATATGAATTCGGTTAATACGCAAAACGAAATGCGGGACGGGCACCTTAAAGACAAACCGGAGTACTTTGAAGTACGCAACCACAAACAAGCGGTTTTTGAAGCCAGCGAAGTGGTTTCCAATACCGGCATGCGCGGATATGCCTATACCGCAAAGGGCTATTTAACTTTAAAAGGTATTAAAAAGCCCGTTGCCATTTCATTTAACCTGGTGGGCTTAAAATCGGATAAAGCTTGGATGAATGGCGCCGAACAAGAGGTAATGATATCGGGCTTTGAAGGGGTTGCAAGCATTAATTTTAAAGACTTTAATATACAGGCAGTTGGTGCAGATGAATCGGTGAATTTAAATTTTACAATAGAAGCCACTCAGCCTAAATAATAACGTTGGTTTAGTTAAACCTACTTATGGTCTTTTTGGAGTTTATCTGATTGAAGCATGACTTATGCTTTAGTTAAAGAAAAAAAGAATTAACAATTAAAAGTCAAACTTAATTAATGAATAAGAACGATCAACATTCCGTGCCAGGTTTCCAATATTTCATGCTCCCTTTTCTGAATGTTTTATCAGATGGAAAAACAAGACACATGAATGAAGTTAACGAATTAATAATTAAAAATACTGGACTAACTCATGAACAGTGCTCCGTATTACTACCCAGCAAAGCTGATACATTAGTTAGGAATAGGATTGGATGGGTACGTACATACTTATACAAAGCTGGACTTATAGTACAGGCTTCAAGAGGCAATTACCATATCTCTCAAGCTGGACTGCAAGCAATAAAAGAAAGACCTCAAGGAATTGATATCAAATACCTTCGTACCCAAGCAGCGTTTCAAGAATGGGGCAATAGTTTTTCAAACGAAAAAGATGATTCAGTAACTGAATCTTCAACGATGGAAACCTTCAAAACTCCACAAGAGCTGCTTGAAACATCATACCAGATAATCACAAACAGTATTGCCGAGGAGCTACTAGATCGTATAAAAAAAGCTTCACCAGCATTTTTCGAAAAACTTGTAGTAGATGTTTTAATAGCCATGGGATATGGTGGATTTGACAGCTCTAATGGACAAGTAACTCAATACTCAGGTGATGGTGGTATAGATGGTATTATCAAAGAAGATAAACTTGGATTGGACACAATTTATATACAAGCTAAAAGGTGGGAAAATTCAGTGCCTGTTTCTGCTGTTAGAGATTTTGCAGGATCACTCTTATCAAAAAAAGCCAGAAAGGGAGTATTTATTACTACCTCTTACTTCCCTCAGTCTGCATATGATTACGTTAAGAGTATTGATCCAACAATAATCCTCATAGATGGTGAACAGCTTACAAAAATGATGATAGAATATAACGTTGCAGTTACAAAGAATAAATCTTACGAGATTAAACGCATAGATAACGACTACTTTGAGCTTTAAGTAACAATTATTTTAATTAAAGAATTAAACTACAACCTAAAAAGTAATCTTTATAAAGCTCAAGTTTAATTGAAAAGGTTTGATTTAGTAAAAGTAATTCACTTTCTCTATTAAACACAACCATTTGTATTGTACCAAT
>CAWUNH010000053.1:0-7548 GCA_963923435.1 uncultured bacterium | reverse complement strand
AGGAAAATCTCCCACCGTTATGGTAGACAGTGCCTTGTTTGCCATTCGCGAATTAATGACCGAACATCCGGAATGCGTTTTATACGGACAGGATGTTGGCGCGCGCCTGGGAGGAGTATTCAGAGAAGCGGCCACATTGGCTCAGCAATTTGGTTCGCACCGAGTATTTAACACTCCAATACAGGAAGCCTTTATTGTTGGTTCAACCGTTGGAATGAGCGCCGTTGGATTAAAACCCATAGTTGAGGTACAGTTTGCCGATTACATCTGGCCCGGCCTAAACCAGCTTTTTACCGAAGTTAGCCGCAGTTGTTATTTAACTCATGGAAAATGGCCGGTTAGTATGATTTTACGAGTTCCCATTGGCGCTTACGGAAGCGGCGGTCCGTACCATTCCAGCAGCGTAGAAAGCGTTTTATGCAACATAAAAGGTATTAAAGTGGTTTACCCCAGTACGGGTGCAGATTTAAAAGGACTTTTAAAAGCAGCTTACTACGACCCCAATCCGGTTGTAATACTTGAACACAAGGGCTTGTACTGGAGCAAAATTAAAGGCACCGAATTGGCAAAAACCATTGAACCCGATGCCGATTATAAAATACCCATAGGTCGGGGTCGCATGGTAACAAACGCCTCCCAAGAAATTATCGCCCAGGGTAAAAGTCTTTTGATAATTACCTATGGAATGGGAGTCTATTGGGCCTTGCAAGCCGAAAAAGAATTTCCCGGTCAAATTGAAATTTTAGATTTACGAAGCCTGTATCCACTCGATGAAGATTTGGTATTTGAATGCTCAAAAAAACACGGACGTATTTTAGTGTTAACCGAAGAACCCGAACACAATTCGTTTGCACAAAGTTTGGCCGGACGAATTTCCCAACATTGTTTTGAATATTTAGATCAGGCCGTTCAGGTTATGGGATCTGCCAACTTGCCGGCCATTCCGCTGAACAGCATCCTGGAACAAGAAATGCTGCCCAATGCTCAAAAACTCATTGAGAGGCTTAAAGAAATGATCAATCGTTAAGGTTCAACTGTTTTTAATACCGCCTCATTTAACGTTACCTGATACGTCTTTTTTAAATACTCAAGCCAGTCTTTATCCAATTGGGCCTGATAGTCGGCCGTTAGCATGCCTTTACATTCTGCAAAGGTTTTAATGGCTGCTGGAATAATTCGGGTAATATTATATACAATTACTTTCTGGTCTTTTAAATCGTTTCCTAATGTCTCAACCACACCCTGCTTCCAGGAGGCATCCAAAATTTTTTGTTCTCCTTTTAAAAACTGAACCTCGGATGAACTAATTACGTTGGATTTAGAAAATTTATCCATTAGGGTTTTTTGGTCCATCTTCTTTTTTAACATTTGCTTTACCGATTGTGCAGTTTTATCATTAGGACAATAATATAAAGTAACTTCCGCTCGTTCGTCCCATTGGTATTTGGATTTATGGGTTTCGTAATATTGCTTAAGCCCTAAGGTGTCTTTAATGGCACGGCTCCAAACCATCTGATCGGTTAAATCAAACAGCAAAATGCCATCACGGTATTCACGGTATAAATTTGCAAAATCGGTATTTTTTTGTTCCAATTGTGCGTCTTCAAACGCAACTACCTGTTCGTTAACCCAAAGTGCATAGGCGTTTTTAACAATGGGTATAATTTCGGAGCTCGACCGAAACGTCATTTGACTTTCTAAGTATTTTGCAAAATCATTTTGTGTGTAATTTTTTGTACCAAGGGTAAATAAAGGTTTGTTTCCAAGTTTTTCAGCGGCCTTAGCTTGCCAGGTTGCTTTTAAAAAACTGGTATCAACCACTTTATAAAACGCCTCCAATGCTTTGGGAAATTCTTTAAACTGGTTTTCGTTTTTAACTCGGGCAATGAGCATTTTCCGGCCCATCTGCGACCTCGAATCTTTGGTTACCCGGGCTTTAATCTCACTTTTCATTTCATCGTAAGTGGCAGGGGTTTTTAGTTCCAGTCGTTTTATCAAATGCCAACCATAGGGTGTTTCAACCGGTTCAGATACCTGTTCGTTGGCGGTTAATGCAAAGGCTGCATCTTCAAAAGCTTTGGCATAGCGTCCTGATTTAAACGGTTGCAGCTGCCCTCCCCGGTCGGAACTTTGCTGATCCTGACTGTATTTACGGGCTTCGTCTTCAAAACGAGCTCCGTTTTTAATACGATAGGCAATACTGTCCAGTCGTAAACGCGCCTGGCTGCGATCCGTAGCAGAGGCGTTTTTTGGAAATTTGCACATAATGTGAGCCACAAAAATTTCTCCACGGTTTGGTCTTCGGTCCTCTACTTTAATAATATGATACCCAAATTTTGTCCGAACAATCGGGCTAATCGTTCCAACAGATGTGCTAAAAGCCGCCGACTCAAAGGGGTAAACCATGTCAAAGGCAGAGAAATAATTTAAATCCCCTTTATTGTCAACTACCGAAGGGTCGTCACTGGTTTTAGGGGCAATGGCATGAAATTTATCATTTGAATTTTGATACAACTCTGGCAAGGCTTTTAAGGCCTTTAGCTTTATGTTGTATAAAGAACTGTCTTTTCCTTTTAATAATTTTTGTACCTCAGAGGAGTTTTTTAATAGCTTTTCGTAGTTTGTTAGCTCTGAAGCACTGGGAAATTTACCCAATAGGGCATTTCGTATAATCTGCATCCGCGTCCAGGCCTCAATTGTATCTTTAGGAAGTGCGTTTTCATCGATTCGGACCAAAATATGCGAGGCCCGCACTTCTGTTTTTAAACGCTCATATGCTTCCTTGATTAATTGCTCGTTGGTGTTTTTATCGGTTAAATAGGGGGCTGCAAGTTGCCTGCGGTAACCGGCCAATTCGTTTTTAAAACTTCGTAGCGTGTCCAAACCTAATCGTTCGGCTTCAAATACTTTGCTTTTAAAAAGTGAAAACAAATCAACGTACTCTTTTAAATTTTTATCGGTGGAGGTGCCTTTGGGATTGTTTTTACGATACACCGCTTCAAATTCCGATTTTAATACCGGCCGGTTGTTAATGGTCATTATAACCTCCGCAGCAGTTTGTGCTTGCATTTTGTACATTAAAAGAGGGAGGGCATAATACAATAATCGTTTCATAGAGTTCTAATTAATTATAGTGTTAAAAATTACAGGTTATTTATTAAAAAGTTCAGAAAGTTTTTGTTCCAGTGCAGGTCCTCGAAGCTCTTTGGCAATAATTACACCATCGGGACCAATTAAAAAATTTTGTGGAATACTGCTTACACCGTACAATTGACCCACTTCATTGCCCCAACCTTTTAAGTCCGAAACATGGGTCCAGGTTAATTGATCTTGTTTAATGGCATTTATCCAGGCTTCTTTGTTGGAGTCCATGGAAACTCCCAGCACGGTAAATCCTTTTTGTTTATATTTTTGATACGCTGCTACAACATTAGGATTTTCCATACGGCAAGGTCGGCACCAGGAGGCCCAAAAATCAATTAGAACGTATTGTCCTTTAAAATCTTCCAATTTTACCGGCTTTCCATCCGTATTGGTTTGTGTAAATAAATTAGCCTTGTATCCAATGCTTGAACCGTTTGCTCGGGTAATTTTGTTTTCTATTAAAGTGTAAAATTTGGTGTTTTTAAGAACGGCTTTATCTAAAAGCGCAAATGCCTCCTGAGTTTCAGAAAGGGGTAATGAGGGATGTGATAAATCGGTATAAATTATATATGCGCTAACCGGAGAGTTTCGGTGTTGGCTGACAAATTCTTTTATACTCTTTAAATAATAGGCATTTAAATTATTAAACTCCTGCGAGATTTGGGTCATTTTGGGCGAATCGTTTTTTTGAGCCGCTTCCTGATAAGCTGCCTGAAGCGCCATTTGTGTGGCAACAATCTGGCTTTGCATAATGCGATAATCCATGTACACGGTTTGCGAAGCACCGCCCTGAATACTCGAATAGGCTATAGAATCCTGAGATTTTAAGTTAACCTGCAGGGTTCCCGGATCGCAAAAGAAAAAACACATGGGTTGTGTTTCCGGATTGGAAGAATAGCTGAACCAGTATAAATTAGGTTCTGCAGATTTTAATTTTATTTGAAATGTACTGGACTTAATTTTAATAGAATCTTTAAAAAAAACATCATTCCATTTATGATGCAAGTATACCTGAGTTCCGGGCGGAACTTGGGTTTGTCCCTTAATGGTAAAATTAAAATCCTGTTGAGCTTGTACGGAAAATAAAAGCAAGAGTAGAAATGCTAGATTGATGTATTTCATGTGTGACAAAAATATAAAAATAAAGCCCGGAAATCCGGGCTTTAGCGTTTTTTAAATACTCTTAAAACTGCCACCAATCGTGTTCTAATTTAAAAATATCGTTTTTAATCCGTTCAGACTCGAGCAATGCGTCGATCCCCTTAGCGTAATCGCTAATTTTTCGGTCGTATACATTGGATTCGCGGGTAATTTGGCTGTTAAATTGACGTTTCCAAAACACATCTTCATAGGTTCGGCGTTCTGCATCGTTATCTACGTTAAACACTTCGGTATTTGCAAAAAACTGTCTCCATTCCGGAAAATAAATCCAAATCCAGTTTTGGCATCCAACATCGGTGTTATCTGTTCCATCGGCATTTTTGGGAATTATGCTGATTCCGAGTGAAATAATTCTAGAATCCATCATGCCGCGCTGACGGTCAAAAAACCAATCTTCTTTTATGTCAACACCACAAAAATTTTGGTATATCCATTTACAGTCTTTGGACATTTCTCCCATTACCAAATAGGTACAGCCAGGATCT
The DNA here is from genome assembly GCA_963923435.1 of uncultured bacterium. Lineage (GTDB taxonomy): Bacteria > Bacteroidota > Bacteroidia > B-17B0 > Aurantibacillaceae > Aurantibacillus. The sequence goes on along the minus strand of CAWUNH010000053.1, from coordinate 2,758 downwards.
CCCGTACCATAACCATCAATTTTTTGCTTGGGGCAATTGGTAACAGGATCTATAATTGGCTGGCCCGTAGAATCCAGTTCAGGCGATACCGAGCCTCCACACTGCTGCCCTGTACCAGAAACTTTTTCCATTTCTTTTGGACAGGTAATTCGGCATAGCTGTTTTAAAATATCTTTTTTATCAATGGGTTCTAAAAATTCATCATCCTTGTATGCAATGGGTGGAGATGAACTAAACTGAACTTTTTTACCATCAAATGTTGCTTCATCGGTCGTGTATTCAGCTCCTAATTGTTTAATTACCAATTGTATAAAAGAGGTGCGATCACGGGTATCATCCAAAGGGTATTTGAAAACCTGATTCCTACGTTCCCTAATATCAATGTTTCTCCAAACCCGCTTGGTCCAGGTAACATCGGCTTCACGAACATACACATAAGGCACTACATATCGGTTTTCTGAATTTTCTTTTTGATAGGCTCCTATGGGACCGTCCTTAATGGGAGAACTGGCCGGATCCAATACACCCTGTTGTGCAATTATTGAAAAATTAAATGCAATAATACACATTACAGTACTCCAAAATTTTGATGGTATGTTTTTAAGTGTTATCATAATTAATTATCGATTTACTTTTATAATACACGGAATCGTTGTTATTACTTTAGCTGGATCCATTATAGCTGCGGAAATACTAATTTTTGAACCTGCGTCTGCACCTTTAAATATAGCAATTGCTTGAGGGGTTAAATTTGGACCCGTTCCACTCGCTTCGGTATATTTTCCTTTTACTAATCCGCTTATTTCCCAATTTTGAGTAATATAATTAGCCTGAAAATTAAACCCATTACTTCCAGCAATTAATGCTGCTACGTTGGCCAATGCTGCTTTGGATAAACTACTGGGTGAAAAAACCCCACTTACCTTTAATTCGGGTTTTGGCAGAGGTAAAACAGTAAATTTAATTGGAGGTCCTTGTGGCTTTGTGCCATTTTTTGATTTTGCCAATACTGTAATCATGCAATCGCCTGTACTGGAAAAAGTTCCAATATAATGTCCGGGTTTATCAGGACGAAACGTTGCACCTCCACCCGTTGAAGTTATACTTATATCTGCAGGTGCAATTCCGGCAGCGGATACAGTAACAGGATTTTCAACCCCTCTGTAAAAAACCTGCATTTTATCAGCTGAAACTGCCGCAGAGGGTGGCGCTACCTTGTAAGTTTGTTCAAAGGGATAAAACTTAAAATTCCCTTCAGGATCTTTGTATTTAATTACTCCTTTATAGGTTTGTTCTCCAATACTGCCTCCGGTAACTTTATAAACGCCTTCGCCTTCAACAATTTCAATTTTATTACCTCCGGCACCTTTTGCGGCAGAGGCTGAATCTACACCAATCAGTACTTCCATATCTTCCGGTCGAATCGACGAAGAGGAGGCGCCTATAAATATATTGGCTGTGTACTGATCTCCTTGCTGAATGTAGGAAGATGGAGCAATTACACGGGCTTTAATTCGGTCAAATTTAATTGCCAGTTTACCGGAAGCTCCTGAAAAGGTTTGTAAAATTTCAGCCTCAACGTTTTTTAAATCGGCTTGCATTTTATTGAGGTTTACAAAAACCGCTGCAAAAGGAAGATGGTAAAAATTATCCATGGGCCATGTAAATTTAAACCCATCTTCTTCTCGACCACTGTCGGTTGGTTTAACTATGGCAATCTTTTTAAGCAGGTTGCTGAATTCATCTTTAGGTAATTTGGTTAAAAATCGGCCGTTAGCATCTTGCTTTGTTTGCATGCCTTCTACTTGTTTGACCAATTTATCGTGAAGGGTGTTTAAACGGGTTCTTAATTCATCCGCGGTTAGTGGTCCCTTTTTTAAGTTGTGTTCGTCGGAGCCCAATAAAAGCGTTGTGGGTTTATCGTAATCATCAATTTTACTAAACCAGGGTTCTCTGCGCAAACGAATGGTATCACCATTTACTTTTCCTTTAAGTGACTCATCCAATTCGACGGTATAACGGGCCAATTCTCCCTTAACTTCATCTAAGTACTTGTATTCTTTTTCTATTTCTTTAATTGCAACAAGCGCTTCATCGTAATAGGGTTTAGATGCTGGGTTTCCGTTTACGGTAGCCTCAAAGGCATCTTTAATGCGTTTATTACTTTCGCTCAGATTTTTTTTAGATTTTTCCAAACTTTCGTTTACAGATAAGTAGCCCTGTAAAATTTGCTTGGACACGTTCAGCGCTAACATTGCCGTTAACACCAAATACATGAGCCCAATCATTTTTTGCCTGGGCGTTTCTTTTCCTCCTGCCATTTTATATAAGTGTCAAAAATGTGTTAATAGTTAGGCTTTAACATTCATAGCACTTAACATATTGCCGTAAACGGTATTAAGAGCTGATAATTGTTTTGAGAGTGTTGCTATTTCGTCTTTGTATCTGCGGGTATCTTCTACACTGGACTCAAGACTTTTCATCATATCTTCAATGCCCGCGTAAAATTTGTTGGTAGCTTCTAAATGTGCTTGAGAACCCTGTAACTGAAGTTCATAACTGGCATTTAAAGCCGATAAATTTTTAGATACTTTAGATATAGAATCACCAATAGCATGAGCGCCGGATCCACTTTCTGAAAGTTCTTGCATGGTCGTTGCTGCACCGTGGTATGCTTCGGTAAGGTTTGAAACTTCTGCAGAGGCTTTTTTCATGTTTTGAGCATATTCGTTGGTCGCAACAGAAGCGGCCGACAAAT
>CAWUNH010000052.1:0-7558 GCA_963923435.1 uncultured bacterium | reverse complement strand
ACTGAATTCCATTGTTGAAGTGGCCCTTCCAGAAGTTAGGGTACGCAATTGCGTAACGTAGCCAAACATTTCGGACAAAGGAACTTTGGCCTTTATTACTTGTGCCATTCCTTTAGAATCCATGCCTTCTATTTGTCCACGGCGGCGATTTAAATCTCCAACCACATCCCCCATGTTTTGCTCGGGAGTGAGAACTTCGACTTTCATAATGGGTTCCAATAAGGTAGGTTTACATTTATGCAATGCGTCGCGGTAGGCGTTACGGGCACAAATTTCAAATGATAGCGAATCGGAGTCAACCGCATGGTATGAACCGTCGGTTAAAACAATTTTCATTCCTACCAAAGGATATCCTGCCAGCACACCGTTGGACATGGACGCTTTGAATCCTTTTTCAACCGCAGGAATAAATTCGCGGGGAATATTACCTCCGGAAATTTCGTTTACAAATTGTAAACCATTTGTTTTAGTTCCGTCAAAATCTGGATCCGGAGGCGATACGGTAAATTTAATATCGGCAAATTTACCACGACCGCCGGTTTGTTTTTTATACACTTCACGGTGCTCATAACTGGCCGCTAAAGATTCTTTATAGGCCACCTGCGGAGCTCCTTGATTTACTTCTACTTTAAATTCGCGTTTTAATCGATCGATGATAATTTCAAGATGCAACTCTCCCATTCCACTGATTACGGTTTGCCCGCTGTCTTCATCGGTATGAACTCGGAACGTAGGATCCTCTTCGGCCAATTTATTTAAGCCAACTCCAAGACGATCTAAGTCGCCTTGTGTTTTTGGTTCGATGGCCAAGCCAATTACGGGCTCCGGAAATTTCATGGCTTCCAATACAATGGGGTTTTTTTCATCGCAAAGGGTATCTCCGGTACGAATGTCTTTAAAGCCTACTGCAGCACCAATGTCTCCAGCTTCAATATATTCAATTGGATTTTGTTTATTGGCATGCATTTGAAAAATTCGAGAAATGCGCTCTTTATTGCCCGAACGGGTATTAAATACATACGACCCGGCATCCAAACGCCCAGAATAGGCGCGGAAAAAACACAGTCGGCCTACAAAAGGATCGGTTGCAATCTTGAAAGCCAATGCAGTAAACGGCTCTTTAGCATCCGGTTTACGAATAACCTCAGCCTCGGTATCGGGATTAATTCCTTTAATGTGGTCCTTGTCCAATGGAGAAGGCATAAGTTCCATAACTAAATCCAGCATGGTTTGCACGCCTTTGTTTTTAAAGGACGAACCACATACCATGGGAACAATTTTATTGGCAATACAAGCCTTGCGCAGAGCATCCAATACCTCGCGTTCGGTAATGGTATCGGGAGCTTCGAAAAATTTTTCCATGATTTTATCATCGAACTCAGATACCGCTTCGAGCATTTTTTCCCGCCATTCGTGCACCTCTTCCTTCATATCCTCCGGTACCGGAACCACTTCGTAAGTCATTCCTTTATCGTGCTCGTTCCAAATCATTCCGCGGTTATTGATTAAATCAACAACTCCTTTAAAATTTTCTTCAGATCCTATTGGGAGTTGCAGGGGAACCGCATTACCTCCTAATATTTCTTTAACCTGTTTTACAACGTTTAAAAAATCTGAACCCTGACGGTCCATTTTATTTACAAATCCGATTCGGGTTACGTTGTAATTATCTGCCAGTCTCCAATTGGTTTCGGATTGCGGCTCAACTCCGTCCACCGCTGAAAATAAAAAAACCAATCCGTCTAATACACGAAGGGATCGGTTTACCTCAACCGTAAAGTCAACGTGACCGGGGGTATCAATAATGTTGATTTTATATTTGTTATCCCGATAATTCCAATGGCAGGTAGTAGCAGCCGAAGTAATGGTGATTCCACGTTCCTGTTCCTGAGCCATCCAATCCATTGTAGCGGCTCCGTCGTGCACTTCTCCGATTTTGTGATTAACACCGGTGTAATATAAAATGCGCTCGGTGGTTGTCGTTTTACCGGCATCAATATGGGCAGCAATGCCAATGTTTCGGGTATATCTAAGGTCGCTCATGAATTAAAATCTAAAATGCGAAAATGCTTTATTGGCTTCGGCCATTTTGTGCACGTCCTCTTTTTTCTTAAACGCGGCACCTTCTTCTTTAGCAGCTGAAATGATTTCTCCGGCTAATTTTTGAGCCATGGATTTTTCGTTTCGTTTGCGAGAGTATAAGATAAGCCATTTCATCGCCATGGAAACCTTACGTTCCGGACGTATTTCGGTTGGTATTTGAAAGGTGGCTCCACCAACACGGCGCGAACGAACTTCGACCTGAGGTGTAACATTTGCTAACGCTTTTTTCCAAACTTCCAGTCCGTCTTCGTTGGTGCGTTTGGCTACAATAGCTAATGCGTCGTGAAATAAGGTAGATGCAATGCTCTTTTTTCCGTCAAACATTAAGTTGTTTAAAAAACGGGTTACCATAACATCGTTGTATACGGGATCGGGGAGTAAAATTCTTTTTTTGGCCCTGGCTTTTCTCATGATTTTTTAATTTCTGATGGTGTCAATACAATAACATTATTTTTTAGCTGCCGCGGCTGCACCGGCTTTCGGACGCTTGGCTCCGTATTTAGAGCGTTGCTGTTTACGGCCTTCAACACCGGCGGTGTCTAAACTTCCACGTACAATGTGATAACGAACTCCAGGTAAATCTTTAACACGGCCCCCGCGCACTAAAACAATGGAGTGTTCCTGCAGGTTGTGTCCTTCGCCGGGAATGTAAGCGATAACTTCCTGTTTGTTGGTTAAACGCACCTTAGCAACTTTACGCATGGCAGAATTTGGCTTTTTAGGAGTCGTTGTATACACTTTAGTACATACACCGCGGCGTTGCGGACAGGAGTCCAAAGCAGCAGATTTACTTTTATTAACCGGTTTTAGGCGGCCTTTTCGTACAAGTTGTTCAATGGTTGGCATACGGTTGCGTCATTTGTTAATTTTATGCATAGAATATTTCCCCAATTTTGGGGACGGCAAATGTAGATAATTATTTTTAATTGACCATCAAGTATTTAAAAAAAAACAGCAGCTTTTTAGTGTGTTTGATCTTTTTTAAAAAAAATGGGGCCTAACAAAAGAAAAAAAGCATTTTAAATTTTTTAACTATATGATAATCAATAAGTTAAATTATTTTGAGATTTTTTCAACCTCTAAGCCAATATCCAAGACTTCGGGCAAAGGATCGGTTTCCATGACCTGTTGCACGTAAATGGAATAATTTCCGGGAGATGGAAATCTAAAATTTGTTTTTAAGGGAATTTTCAAATCAAACATATCCCCCATGCCACTGCCCAGCCAAACCCCCTTGGAATCGGCCAAAATTAATTCCAGCGTATCGGTTTTACTAATCCCTTTAGGGTAACGGGTGGTTAAAAACACAAACATATTGTCGAACGGATAGGAAGCTCCATGACGAACCATTAAATGAACCGAATACAAATCCGAATTTTGCTCAATTTTAAAATTAAAACGAACCGTATCTTTTGAGCTCCAGCTGGAAGTTTTAAAGGTTTGATATTCGGAAAAAACCACGCCGCGGTTGCAATTTGTAAGAAGCAGGCCCAGCAAAAGCCCAAAACCTACCAACAAACACCTGTTATTTTTTAAAGGGCTTGGGTTTACCCGATGGAGCTCGTTTGGATTGCGCATGATGTTTTGGGCTGGTTTTCTTAGACTTTGATTTACGTTTAAAATCAAACCGATTTAAACTTTCCTCTCCGGAAGTGTTTTTAAACTCGGCTTCCGGAATTCGGGGGCTCGGTTTGGGTTCGGTCACAGATGGACTCAGGGTTTCTGGAATCTGACCGTTGGCACACATTTTTTGATGTTCACGAACCTTTTCAACCGTCATGGGTATGAGCACTTCGGGTTCGTTTCGGTAACTAAACCACATAATTCGTTTAAACAAATCTATTTTTTGTAAAACCGCATCGCCCTTTAAGGTGTTGAGTTTTTTGTGTTCAAGCTCGGGAAAGTCGCGCATGGCTTCCATGTAGCCATCCAATTCAAAGTTTAAACAACACTTTAATTTACCGCACTGACCTGCCAGTTTTTGGGGGTTTAAAGACAGTTGCTGGTATCTCGCCGCCGAGGTTGCCACCGTTCTAAAATCGGTAAGCCAGGTGCTGCAGCATAATTCGCGACCGCAGGAACCAATGCCACCCAAACGGGAGGCTTCATGGCGCAGGCCAATTTGTTTCATTTCAATTCGCACTTTAAAGGTTTCGGCCAACACCTTAATGAGCTCTCTAAAGTCGACCCGGGCCTCGGCTGTATAATAAAATATGGCCTTAGCTTTATCTCCTTGAAATTCTACATCGCTTAGTTTCATGTTTAAACCCAAACCAATGGCAATGGTTCGCGCCTTATGCATGGTAGAATGCTCCATGTCCCGGGCTTCTTTCCAACGCTGTAGATCGATTGGTTTTGCCTTTCTAAGAACAGCTTTTAAATCGGATGTATTGGAACTGTTTAATTTGTGTTCCATTTGAATACGCACCAATTCTCCGGTCATAGACACCGTTCCTACATCGTAACCGTGTTGCGCATCTACTACTACAATATCACCAACCTGCAAGGGTTCGCGAAGGGTTGATTTAAAAAATTCTTTTCGCGAGTTTTTAAAACGAATTTCAACCCCCACAAATGCGTTTTGGCCGTCTGGCAGGGTCATGTTGCCCAGCCAATCCATTACTTTTAACTTTCCACAATCGGAATTAATCCCGCAGGAACCGTTATTTCCGCAACCCTGGGGCAATCCACTGGAACATCCGCTGGAACAAGACATGGCTAAAGTTACATAAATTAAAACGAAAGCGGTTCATTTAACGTTGTATTTAAACGTACTACTTTTTATAAATTGTAGGGAATTTTTTTTGAAGCGCTTTTAGTTTTGGTGAAATAATAACCCTGCAATATCCCTGCTGAGAGTTGAGTTTATAATAATTTTGATGGTAGGGCTCGGCCTTGTAAAAATGTTTCAATGGAGCCAACTGGGTGCAAATGGGTGCAGAAAACACAACTTGAGTGGCCAACCGCTGAATATATTCCCGACTTGCCTCAAATTGTTTTAAACCGGTATAAAAAATTACAGAACGGTATTGGGTGCCAATATCGTTACCCTGACGGTTTAATGTTGTGGGATCGTGGGAATTGAAAAAAACCTCCAGCAGGGTTGTAAAATCAATTCGGGACGGATCGTATACAATTTCACATACTTCTGCATGTCCTGTTGTTCCAGAACATACCGATTCATAATCAGGGTTTTGATTGGTTCCGCCACTATAGCCGCTGGTAACAGAAACTACACCCTCTAAATTTTCAAAAACAGCCTCAATGCACCAAAAACAGCCTCCACCCAACACAACAGTGTCTAAATTAAGAGTTGATGGAGGTTTGCTTTTTAAGGGATGGTTCATTGCCATTAAATTAAAAATAATTAAAAACCCTGTAACCTTCATAAAATTATGGGCTTCCGGTAGATTCTGCATCGGTTGGAATGTACTCCAAAATAGGTTTAGATTTTCGAATGCGTTTTGGTTTTCCGCGTTTTTCTCGACCAACAAAATCGTAATACTTTTTAGGCATGTCGTTTAATGTGATGCGCATGGTTCCCTCGACATCCCATTCCTGAGTTAAAAGTTCAAACAGATAGGTCTGATTAACCTTATTGGTTTCGTTTCCCTGAATGGCAATTTGACGAACTTCTGCACCGGTTGAGTCAATAAATGTGGTATCGGTAGTAATTCGGTAACGAACCCAGGCGTATCCAAACTTTTTAAAAATATAATCGGAATACATTCGGCCTTTTTTAAAACGTATTTTATCGTCAACCAATTTAGAAGCCGCTTGTCCGTATTTTATTTCATCCATACTTATGGTAAACGATCGGTTATTTAAGGGGTCGCCGCTTTTTCTCACCTTGCATGACAAAAGCCCAAAAATTGAGAGGATTGCAAAAAGCGTTTTAAAATCCATGGTGCAAATTTATAAATTGTGCGTATTTCGTAACGAATTGATGTACCTTCGATTTTAATATGATTCCTCTGGCCGAACGCATGCGTCCCAAACATTTAAATCAGTATGTGGGACAATCGCATTTGCTGGGCAAGGGAAAGCCCTTGGCAGAACTCATGCTGCAAGGACAAATTCCATCCATGGTGTTTTGGGGTCCCCCGGGAGTTGGTAAAACAACCCTGGCTCACATTCTTGCAAATCATTTAAAACGTCCGTTTTATGCCCTTAGTGCGGTTCAATCGGGGGTAAAAGAGGTTCGGGACATCATTGAAGAGAGCAAACGAAAAACCTTGTTTAGCAGCGCTGCACCCATTGTGTTTATTGATGAGATTCACCGCTTTAGTAAGTCTCAACAAGATGCCTTGCTTATGGCTGTTGAACAAGGACACATTACCCTTATCGGAGCCACCACAGAAAATCCATCCTTCGAGATTATTTCGGCATTGTTGTCCCGCTGTCAGGTATATCTTTTGGAACCCTTAAAAGCCCCTGAATTGCTTAACATTGTTACCGCATGCATGGCTGCCGACGATTATGTAAAATCCCGTCAGGTTCAGTTAATCGAAACCGAGGCCTTGTTAAAAGCCAGCGGAGGCGATGCGCGTAGATTGTTAAATGTGTTTGAGCTCGTTCTTATTGGCACGTCCCAAACCCCCGTTAACATAACCAATGCCTTAATTGAGGGTTTAATTCAGGGACAGCCCGCCCGCTATGATAAGTCCGGCGAACAGCATTACGACCTGGTATCGGCCATGATTAAATCGGTCCGAGGCAGCGATCCCAACGCAGCAGTATATTACATGGCCCGCATGTTAAACGGCGGCGAAGACCCTCTGTTTATTGCACGACGATTGCTGATTTTAGCCAGTGAAGATGTTGGAAACGCAAATCCAAACGCCTTGGTTTTAGCACAGGCTTGTTTTAACGCGGTTCATCAAATAGGTATGCCCGAGGCGCGCATTATATTAAGCCAATGCATTTTATATTTAGCAAGTTCGCCTAAAAGCAACGCCGCTATTACGGCTGTAGATGCTGCACTTGAAGCCTGTAAAACGCATGGCGATTTACCGGTGCCTCTGGATTTACGAAATCCGGTGAGCGGGCTTATGAATCAAATGGCTTACGGAAAAAATTACGAATACGCCCACCAGCATGCCGGCAATTTTTTTCCAATGGAATTTATGCCCGAACCCTTGTCTGGAACCCGATTTTACAATCCGGGTGAAAATTCAAAGGAACAGGAACTTAAAATGCGGCTTAAAAACCTTTGGGGCGAAAAATACAATTATTGACGTTGTATAAGCAACGTTGAATTATTAATAAATGCCCCGGATTTAGCATGTAAGACATAAACTCCGTTGGCAAGTGTTTGTACGTCAATGTATGCAATGGTTTGTCCGGGATAAATGCAGGCGGTTCGAAGAATTTTATGTTGCAGATCCCTGAGTTCGATATGAATTGTTTCACTGCTAAGATTGGAAAGCTGAACCGCAGCATAATCCTGACTTGG
>CAWUNH010000051.1:0-7563 GCA_963923435.1 uncultured bacterium | reverse complement strand
TGCAGATACCGAGGGCGATGAGTCGTTTCTGCAATCGGATGGCGAAAACAGTTTCAGTGCATTTTCGTCCATGCTTTCACAAATTACACCCGGGTCTTTTATTATTGGTATTATATCGTTAGGCATATTATTTTTATGGGAACTGCAATGGTTTAAAAACAACAAATACACAAAACTGCTTCCTCCTTCCCTATTGGTTGTTGTCGCTGGTATATTAACAGCAATTGGATTTGATGCCTTTAAAACCCACTATATCATACCCCAGATTCATTTTGTTAACATTCCCGATTTAAATTCCTTTTCGGACATTAAAAATCAAGCTTATACTCCTGATTTTTCTGGGTTTTTAAATTTTAAAGTGTACGAAATTGCACTGGTTTTAGCAGCCGTAGCCAGCCTTGAAACATTGTTATCCTTAGAAGCCATCGATCGTTTGGACCCTGAAGATATTCAATCGCCACCCAATCGAGAATTGCTGGCACAGGGTACTGGAAACATTCTTTCCGGTTTACTGGGAGGATTGCCCCTTACCTCAGTAATTGTCAGAAGCTCGGTTAATGTTAATGCCGGTGCAAAATCTAAATGGTCCAGTATTTTTCACGGTATTTTAATATTGATTTGTGTTATTTGTTTTCCAATGGTACTGGAACGCATTCCGCTATCTTCTTTGGCTGGAATTTTAATATTCACCGGTTATAAACTGGCACAACCAAAACTTATTGTTAACATTTATAAAAAAGGCTTAGATCAATTTATTCCTTTTATTACAACGCTGGTTATCATGTTGTTTACAGATTTACTAAAGGGCGTTAGTGTTGGTTTACTGGTATCCATCGTATACATTTTACGCCAAAACCATCGCGCACCATTTAAATTAATTCAAGAAGAAATTAACGGAACGGTACATGTATTTATAAAGCTTTCTACCCACATAACCTTTGTAAATAAAGGAAAATTTCACGAGGTGTTTCACAAAATACCCGAACGTTCTCTTGTTTTTATAGATGGCGGAAAAGCCCAATTTATTGATAAAGATATCTTGGAAATGATCGAATTATTTAAACATCAGGCCAAACGCCGAAATATAATTGTAGAAATAGAAGCCCTACCCAACCTATCATGAAAAACGATGCTTTATACCAAAAATTAATCAGTGGCAATAAAAAGTTTGCTTTAGAAAAAAAATTTGACGATCCGGAATACTTTAAAAAGCTCTCCTTAGGGCAAAAGCCCGACTATTTATGGATTGGTTGCAGCGACAGCCGGGTACCTGCTAATGAAGTAACCGGAACTCAAAGCGGTGAAATATTTGTACATCGAAATATTGCCAATATTGTAATACATACCGATTTTAATGTGATGAGCGTTTTAGATTATGCTGTTAATGTTTTAAAAGTTAAGCACATTATTGTATGCGGTCATTACGGATGCGGTGGCGTAAGGGCAGCCATGACCCATAAAATGTACGGATTTGTAGATGCCTGGCTGCGTCATATTAAAGATGTTTACCATCTTCATGAAAATGAACTCAATGCTATAACCGACGAAGAGCTACGCGCCGATCGATTAACAGAACTCAATGTGATTGAACAGGTTCGTAATTTGGCACAAACCAAAATTGTACAAAATGCCTGGAATCAAAAACAAAACCTTCAGCTCCACGCATGGGTATACGGCCTCAACAACGGACTCATTACCGAACTTAAAACCATTATTAACGACACAGAGGATATTGAAAAAATATACCGTTACGAGTTTTAAATACTTTTTGAAATAAACGAGGTCATTGAAAACGAACCCGCAACAATGCTATCGTTAAAAAATTCCGGAGTTTCGTCATCCGCCAATAATCCCATGATATACAACAAAGGCAAATAATGTTCCGGAGTAGGAACCGCTAAGCGAATGGATTTTTGCTGACCAAGGTAATTGCTTAATACATCTGAATTTCGGTTAACAATCCAGGTTTTAAATAAATGATTTGCCTCGGTTGCCCAATCGTGCGCGTAAGGAACATTAAAATTATAGGGGTGTTTTACATCAAAGGCCATCGTAGAAAAATTATGAACCATATTGCCACTACCAATTATTAATACACCCTGATTTCTTAAAAATTTTAATTCTTGGGCAAATTCAAAATGTTGGCGGGCAGTCCATTGGGTATTTAAACTCATTTGTACAACCGGTACCTGAGCCTCTGGAAACATGTTGCGCAATACCGACCATGCACCATGATCAAACCCCCAGTGGTAATCCGGGTGAACCGGTACCTGCGAGAGCTTTTGGCAGACACGTTCTACAAATTCGGGATGGCCCTGGGCTGGATACCTTACATTAAATAATGCTTCCGGAAATCCGGCAAAATCATGCAGGGTTTCGGGTTGTTTCGTGGCCGTTAAAAAATTACCCTTTGTTTCCCAGTGTGCAGAAATAACTAAAATGAGATTGGGTTTATACAACTGTTTGCCAATTCGTTTCATTTCTCTGCTAAATACGTTGTCCTCAATGGCATTCATAGGACTCCCATGCCCGATAAACAAAACCGGCTGTTTGAGTGCATCGGTTAAATTTGTATTAATTAAATTAAATCCCATCAGTCCTAAGGTATTTGCACCCGAAATTTTTATCCAAGTTCTTCGATTCATTGCAAGAATTCATAAGGTTCCAAAGCATAAAATTCGGCATTAATTTAATACCTTCGCAGCATTCAAAACCGATATGAAGGCTCCAACCGTTCGGCAACTGTTTTTAGATTTTTTTAAATCCAAGGGACATGAAATTGTACCCAGTGCTCCCATGGTGGTTAAAAACGATCCCACTCTAATGTTTAATAACAGCGGAATGGCTCCGTTTAAAGATATATTTTTGGGGCATGCACCCATTACGCATTCCCGAATTGCCGATACCCAAAAGTGTTTGCGGGTAAGCGGTAAGCACAACGATTTAGAAGAAGTTGGGGTCGATACCTACCACCATACCATGTTTGAAATGTTGGGCAATTGGAGCTTTGGCGATTATTTTAAACCCGAAGCCATTGCCTGGTCATGGGAACTCTTAACAAAGGTGTATCAAATAAATCCCGAGCGGTTGTATGTTACCGTATTTGAAGGTGCTCCCGATGAACAGCTGCCGTTTGATGAAGCGTCATTTTCCGAATGGATGAAGTGGATTCCCCGCGAAAGAATTTTAAAAGGAAGTAAAAAAGATAATTTTTGGGAAATGGGAGACACCGGGCCCTGCGGACCCTGCACCGAAATTCATTACGATGGCCGACCGGATGCCGAACGCAACATTCAATCCGGAGCAGACTGGGTTAATAAAGACCATCCTCAGGTTATAGAAATTTGGAACAATGTTTTTATGGAATACGAGCGAAAAGCCAACGGTTCCTTAATAGCATTGCCTAAAAAACATGTGGATACAGGTATGGGGTTTGAACGGTTGGTTCGGGTATTACAGGGTAAATCCAGCAATTACGATACCGATGTGTTTCAGCCCCTTATTCAAAAAATAGAAGAACTCTGCGGCTTGCGTTACATTGCAGATGACGAATCCTTGCATAAATCCCGACAGGTTATAAATATTGGCATGCGTGTAATAGCAGACCATGTGCGAACCATTGCTTTTAGTATTGCAGACGGACAATTGCCCGGTAATACGGGTGCGGGTTATGTAATTCGACGTATTTTACGCAGAGCAATCCGATACGGATACCAGTCTTTAAATTTAAAAGAACCTTTTTTATTTCGAATTGTTCCCGTTTTAGCCCAACAAATGGGCAATGCATTTCCCGAACTGCAACAGCAAAAATTATTGATTGAACGCGTCATACGCGAAGAAGAATACGCCTTTTATAAAACCCTGGAAAACGGTTTAAAACGAATGGATCAGGTTTGTTTAGACACCCTTTCTCAGGGACAAAAACACATAAAAGGGTCCATTGCCTTTGAATTGTACGATACGTTTGGATTTCCATTGGATTTAACAGCACTCATTGCCAAAGGTTATCATTTGGAATTAGACGAAGCCGGATTTCAAACCGCTCTAAACGAACAAAAACAGCGCTCGCGCAAGGCAACTGCCAGCGAAGCCTCGGATTGGATTTTCATACAAACCCTTTCCGACGACGTTAAACCCGTTGCGTTTGTGGGCTATCAACAGCAGGAAATCGATACCCATGTACGATGCTACCGTCGTCAATGGGTTAAACAAACCGAATTGTTTCAGGTCATATTGGACAGCACCCCCTTTTATGCCGAAAGCGGAGGTCAGGTTGGCGATTCCGGTATTTTAGAATGGTGTGGAGAGCGCTTTCAGGTATTGGATACACGTAAAGAAAACGGCGTACCCGTACATTTTATAGACCGTTTACCCGAACACCCTCAATTAAACTGCAGGGCCATTGTGGATGCTAACCGCCGGCTTAACATTACGCGAAACCACTCGGCCACCCATCTCTTGCATGCGGCCCTGCGCGAAATTTTAGGCAAGCATGTCGAACAAAAAGGCAGCCTGGTTCATGCCGATTATTTGCGTTTTGATTTTTCACATTTCGCTAAAATTAATGCCTCTGAGTTGGCCTCTATCGAAGAACGGGTAAACCGAAGCATCCAGGCGCAAATTTCTTCCCAAATCGAAGTACTCTCGTTAAACGAAGCCAAAGCACGGGGAGCAATGGCTTTATTTGGTGAAAAATACGGTCAGCACGTGCGCGTTGTGAGTTTTGATTCCTCCTTTTCAATGGAATTGTGCGGCGGCACCCATGTTCAAAATACTCTGGACATTGGCCTCTTTAAAATACGTTCCGAATCTGCCGTTGCATCGGGTATTCGGCGCATTGAAGCCATTACAGGAGCTGCTTCAAAATTATGGATTCAATCGGAACTGGAGCTCCTTGAGCAACTAAGAGAACTCTACAAACATCCCAAAGATTTGATAAAAACAGTGCAGCTGCAAACAGAAACTATTCAGCAATTGCAAAAAGACCTCGAACGGTCCTACGAAGCGCAAATTCAGTTTATTAAAACAGAATTTCTCAAGCATCAAAAAACCAGTCCCTCCGGACTCAATTATATTGTACAGCGTTTGGACTTTAACAGTCCCGAAGCATTAAAAAACATGCTCTTTCAGCTTCGGAGTAGTTTTTCAAATTTTATTTGTGTAACAGCCGGCCTTATTTGCAATAAACCCAGTATTTCCATAATTGTAAGCGAAGACCTTCAAACACAAAAAGAATTTCATGCAGGTCAATGGATAAAAGATCTCGCCCAACACATTAAAGGCGGCGGTGGTGGTCAGGCCTTTTACGCACAAGCCGGAGGCACAGACCCCAAGGGGTTAGAAACCGTACTCAACGAAGCATTAAAACGAATCTTGTAAATTAAGACCTAAGGGCCTTAACATAGCGGCTTTCTACTTTATTCCAGTCAATTACATTAAAAAACGCATTCATGTAATCTGGACGGCGGTTTTGATAGTGCAAGTAATAGGCATGTTCCCAAACATCCATACCCAAAATAGGAATTCCCTTGCATTCTACAACATCCATCAATGGATTGTCCTGATTGGGTGTACTGCATACACATAAAGCACCCTTCGATGTAACGGCCAGCCAGGCCCAACCACTTCCAAAACGGGTTGCACCCGCCTGCATAAAGGCCGTTTTAAAAGCCTCAAATCCACCCAATTCCTTTTCTATTGCAGTTGCCAGCGTTCCTACAGGAGCACCGCCGGCCTGGGGTCCCATGATATCCCAAAATAAGCTGTGGTTAAAGTGTCCTCCCCCATTGTTTCGAACTGCAGGAGTATGTTTTGAAACATTTGCACACAGGTGTTCCAAAGATTCTGTTTCTGCGGGTGTTCCGGCAAGCGCAGCATTAAGATTGGTAACGTAGGCCTGATGGTGTTTACCATGGTGAATCTCCATGGTTTTAGCGTCTATATGGGGTTCTAAAGCCGTGTAAGCGTACTGAAGTTTAGGTAATTCGAATGGCATAATTTTTTTTTCAAAAATACGGATAGAAACGACAAAAAAAAAGCCCTCCACAGGGAGGGCTTTTATAAATTAACAATCTTATTCTTTTACAAGTCGTAAAATTTGATTTCCGTGTATGGATTGAATTTTTACAAAATACACGCCGTTTGCAAAATCCTGAATGTTTAAGGTGCAGGCTGAATTTTGAGCCTGCAATGAAAGTACCTCACGGCCGGTTAGATCGGTTACGTTAACGTTAAAAGATTCGTTTCGGCCGGACTCCAGCGTAACCAAACCATTGCTCGGATTTGGATACATACGATAGGTTTGTGATTCGTTTTCTTCGATACCGGAACAACTGCTAACCGTAATACCCAAGGTTACTTTATTGGATTTGCAACCCTCTGTACTGGAACCGCTTACAAAGTAAGTATACACACCGGGATTGGGTTCGTTAAGTGAAACCGAAGCCGTGCTTGCGCCGGTACTCCAGGTGTAGGAATTGGCACCAGATGCCGACATAATAAAGGTTTGACCTTTACATACAAACTGCTGAGAAATTTGTGCTGTAATAACCGGTGAGGTATTTACCGTTACGGTATGGTTTACGGCACTGCTGTTACAGGTGATGTTGTTAGAAGTAGAAGAAACGGCTACCGAATACACGGTTACCGAATTGGGTGAAACCGTGTTAAGTTGACCAAACCAGTTGTTAGACCAGGTATATGTATTGGCCGAAGAGGCCGATAAGGTAATTGCCTGACCCGAACAGGTTACGGTAGGTCCAGAAATTGAAACGCTTGGGTTAAATACATTTACCATTATGGAATCTGCATTTAAACAATTAACCGTGTTAACGGCAATAACTGTTATATATCCGGAGTTTTGAGGTGCAATCGTGGTAGTATTGGCAGTGGAACCATTACCCCAAGTATAAGAAGAAGCACCCAATGCTGTTAATGTACCCAACTGACCTTTACAATACGGGTTTTGACTGGCAGTTATGGTTAATATTGGAATGGGTTTAACAACCAACACATATTGGGCTGAGGTGGTACAGGTTTGAGCATCTTGACCCAACACACTAAACGTAGAAGTAATGGTTGGAGAAACCACTGTGGTTGAGCCGCTCAAAGTATTGCTCCAGGTATAATTAACTGCTCCTAATGCTGATAAGGTTGCCGAACCGCCTAAACAAATATTAGCCGTAGAGGTGATGTTAACCGTTGGATTGGGATAAGCATTTACGGTTACCGTTGCAAAATTTAAACAACCACTAGCATCTGCTCCTCTGATCGTATAATTTACCGCCGATAATGGCCCGGAAGCATTGAGTGTGGCCGTAGTGCTGTTAACGCCCCCTTGCCAAGTATACGAGTTGGCGCCACTTGCTGTAAATTGCGTTTGAGCCAGAGGACAAATGGTAGCAGAAAGCGGTGTTACTGTTAAAAATGAAGATGCCAAAACCGTAATGGCTACATTATTGATCGATGCAGTGCAGTTATTGGCTGCTGTACCTATAACGGTATAATTAACATTGGATAGAGGTGTAAAGGTAATGCTGGAACCGGTTAAAGAGGGTCCACCCA
>CAWUNH010000050.1:0-7641 GCA_963923435.1 uncultured bacterium | reverse complement strand
CACCAGGGCTAAAAATACCGATCCGGGAAAAGTAATTTTGCTCATGATGTCGTCAATAAATTTTGCAGTTGCTTTACCGGGTTTAATACCGGGAATAAACCCGCCGTTTCGCTTCATATCGTCTGCTAACTGATTGGGATTAACCATTATGGCAGTATAGAAATACGTAAACAATATAATTAATACGGCGAAAATAAAATTGTACCAAAAACCATAGCGGGCTGTAAAAATACCTCCTGAGCTGTTTGAAAAACCTGCTATGGCAGCAGGTATAAACATAATTGCCTGGGCAAAGATAATGGGCATAACCCCTACCGCATTTACTTTTAAGGGTATGTACTGGCGAACGCCGCCGTATTGTTTGTTACCAACAATTTTTTTGGCAAACTGAACAGGAATTTTTCGGGTACCCTGAACCAG
The DNA here is from genome assembly GCA_963923435.1 of uncultured bacterium. Lineage (GTDB taxonomy): Bacteria > Bacteroidota > Bacteroidia > B-17B0 > Aurantibacillaceae > Aurantibacillus. The sequence goes on along the minus strand of CAWUNH010000050.1, from coordinate 7,221 downwards.
TAAAATACAACTGATGATTACCAAAAGCAGAAAAACAATTTCAATTAAAAAAATTATTAATCCGCCATTACCCGACATTCTGGATTTAAATTCAGATAAAAAGGCAAAAGGCAATCGGGATATAATTCCAATCATGATAATCAGAGAAATACCGTTTCCAAGTCCTTTATCGGTAATACGTTCGCCCAACCACATTACAAACATGGTACCGGCTACTAAAATAAAAATGGACTGTATCCACCAAAGCGTAGAAGATTCTAAAAAGGCGTTAGGAGCTCCGGACTTAATAGAAGCAATATACCCGGGTGCCTGAACGGCCGTAACTGCAATGGTTAATAAACGGGTATACTGATTGATTTTTTTTCGTCCGCTTTCACCTTCACGTTGTAATTTTTGAAAATACGGAACCGCCATTCCAAGCAATTGAATGATAATGGAGGCCGTGATGTAGGGCATAATACCCAAACCAAAAATAGAGGCTCTCAAAAAAGCACCGCCCGAAAACATGTTGATTAGTCCAACAATTCCGCCGGACTGGCTGGAAGCTGAGGCTTTTAAAACATCAATGTTTACGCCGGGTAAAACCACGTAGGATCCAAGACGGTAAACGGAAACCATAAGAATGGTAAGAATGATACGTCCACGAAGTTCCTCGATGGTCCAAATATTTCGTATGGTTTCTATAAAACGTTTCATAAGTTACGCGAGTTGCTCTGCTTTACCTCCCTTTGCTTCAATGGCTGATTTTGCTGTAGCTGTAAAGGCATGGGCCTGAATGGTAAGGGCGGTTTCTAAAACCCCACGGCCTAAAATTTTAATTTTTTGATTTTTGTTGGCAAGTCCGTGTTTAATAAAAAAATCAGGATTTAACACTCCGGAACTTTCTTTGCTGCTTATTTTTTGAATCAGGTCCAGGTTAATTCCTTTATATTCTATTCGGTTGATGTTTTTAAATCCAAACTTTGGTAAACGGCGCTGTAAAGGCATTTGTCCACCCTCAAAGCCTCGTTTTGTAGAGTGTCCGGAACGCGACTGAGCACCTTTGTGTCCACGGGTAGCAGTTCCGCCACCACCGGATCCCTGACCACGGCCTCTTCTAAAATTATTGCGAACGGAACCGGTTGCCGGTTGTAATGCATGTAGTTTCATAGTTATGACAAGGAATCAATTTTTAATAAATGTTTTACTTTATTTATCATGCCGCTTACGGCCGGACTCAATTCCTTTTCTACGGAACTGTTGGTTTTACCCAAGCCCAATGCTTTTACAGTTGCACGCTGTTGAGGGGTGCGTTTTGCCAAGCTTTTAACCAATGTAATGCGAACTTTACTCATAATTATCCGTTAAATACGTTTTCTAATTTAATTCCTCTTTGTTGAGCGACCGTAATGGGATCGCGCATTTTCATCAAAGCATCAATGGTTGCTTTAACTACATTGTGTGGATTACTGGAGCCTTTTGATTTTGCGAGTACGTCTTTAACACCAACGCTTTCTAAAACTGCACGCATGGCACCTCCCGCAATAACGCCGGTTCCGTTTGATGCGGGCTTAAGAATAACCCGAGCGCCGCCAAACTTGCCTTCTTGAAAATGAGGTACGGTTCCGTTTAAAACCGGAACTTTCACCAGGCTTTTCTTTGCATCTTCAATGCCTTTGCTGATTGCATCGCTAACCTCATTGGCTTTTCCCAAACCATGGCCAATAACCCCTTTTTCATTTCCAACCACTACAATTGCAGAAAAACTAAAATGGCGTCCGCCTTTGGTTACTTTGGTAACACGTTGTACGGCTACCAGCTTATCTTTTAATTCGATGTCGCTGGATTTTACACGTTTGGATTGATCTTTATTAATCATGTTCAATGTCGTTTTTAAAATTCTAAACCTGCTTCACGGGCAGCATCGGCTAAAGCCTTAACACGTCCGTGGTACAAATATCCATTACGGTCAAAAACCACGGCGTTAATGCCTTCGGCTTTTGATTTTTCAGCTATGTTTTTTCCAACCCATTTGGACAATTCTGTTTTGGAAACCTTCATGCTCTTGGCAGCAGGATCGTTGGAGCCCACCGAAACAATTGTTTTTCCAGTAATATCGTCAATAATCTGAACGTAAATTCCTGTATTGCTGCGATACACCGACATGCGGGGGCGTGCCGAAGTTCCTGAAATACGTTTGCGTATTTTTTGTTTGATTTTATCTCTACGCGATGCTTTTGTTGTAGCCATAACTTACTGTTCTTACAATTATTTTTTAGCAGCTGATTTACCGGCTTTACGGCGTAACACTTCATTGGAAAACTTAATCCCTTTGCCTTTGTATGGCTCGGGTTTACGTAAGCTTCTGATTTTGGCAGCTACCATGCCCAACAATTGCTTGTCGGCACATTCCATAATAACCTTGGGATTTTGACCCTTTTCGTTGGTAGTACTTAATTTTATTTCTTTGGGTAATTCAAAACTTACGTTGTGTGAGTACCCTAAGGACAATTCCAGAAGCTGGCCTTTGTTGACCGCACGGTAACCAACCCCTACCAATTCCTGTTCTGTTTTATATCCCTCACTAACGCCCTTAACCATGTTGGCTATAAGCGCCCGGTATAAACCATGCAGCGAGCGATGGCGTTTGTGATCCGTGGGACGGGTTAATACAATTTGATTGTTTTGAATATCAACCGTGATATCGACATCTATTTCCTGAAACAGCTCTCCCTTGGAGCCTTTCACTTTAATTTTGTTTCCTTCTTTTGAAACTTCAACCCCTTTGGGGATGTTAACGGGTGCTTTTCCTATCCTTGACATGTGCTTTTAGATTTTAGGAAATAAAACATAAAACTTCACCACCAACTTTCATGGTTCGGGCTTCTTTGTCGGTCATCACCCCTTTGGAGGTAGAAACAATTGCAATCCCCAGGCCGTTCATGACCCTTGGCATATTACTCACACCCGCATAAGAACGCAAACCCGGACTGGAAATGCGATCCAGGCTACGTATGGCAGAAACCTTGGTAACCGGATGGTATTTGAGTGCGATTTTAATGAGACCCTGTTTATTTTCAGTGTCTTCAAACTTATAATTAAGAATATACCCTTTATCAAAAAGGATTTTGGTGATTTGTTTTTTGAGATTGGAGGCAGGAACCTCAACCACTCGATGATTCGCCTTGATTGCATTTCTAAGGCGCGTTAGATAATCGGATACTGTGTCAGTCATTGTTTTTAAGTTTATATGTTATCCTGCAGGCAGGATAATTATATTCACGTTTATTTAAAGAGCGCGGCAAATTTAGGAACTTTTACCCAAATTACCAAATATTTACCAGCTGGATTTGGTTAGTCCCGGAATTAACCCAAAAACGACCATTTCACGGAATGTTACCCTGCTAACACCAAAATCGCGCATGTAACCACGCGGGCGACCGGTAAGTTTACAGCGGTTCCGCATCCGAACTTTAGAAGAATTACGGGGTAATTTCTGAAGCGCGGTGTAATCGCCGGATTTTTTAAGTTCTTCCCGTTTATTTGCGTATAAATCTACCAGACGTTTACGCTTTACCTCACGGGCTTTCATGGATTCTTTTGCCATATTTTAAATCTTAATTTTTTTGTTTAAAGGGAATACCAAATTCGCTGAGCAGTTCAAAGGCTTCACCGTCGGTGGGCGCTGAGGTAACAAACGTAATGTCCATACCTTGAATTCTGCTTACTTTATCAATGTCGATTTCAGGAAAAATAATTTGTTCCGAAACTCCAAGGGTGTAATTTCCATGACCGTCGAAACCTTTGTTATTAACCCCTTTAAAATCACGGATACGAGGAAGTGCAGAAGCTATCAGGCGGTCTAAAAATTCAAACATTTTGTCATCGCGAAGCGTTACACGTACACCAATTGCAACACCTTTACGGAGTTTAAAATTGGAAATGTCTTTTGTAGAATACGTCGGCACAGCTTTTTGACCGGTAATCATGGTCATTTCTTTTACCGAAGATTCTATGAGTTTTTTATCCGATACCGCATCGCCAATACCTTGGTTGATGCATATTTTTTCCAGCTTAGGCACCTGCATGCTGGATGAATAGGAAAACTTTTTTTGTAAGGCAGGAATAACCTCAGCCTTATATTTTTGTTTTAAACGGGGTTGGTACGTTGCAGCCATTATTTACTTGCCTCCTTTTTAGTTTTAAATACGCGTTCCATGCGATTGGTTTTTTCATCTATAGAACGGCCAATTCTGGCGGTTTTATTATCAATTAGAATCATCAGGTTAGACAGATGAATGGATCCTTCTTTTTTTACAATACCCCCGTTGGTGTTTTTTGCGCTGGGTTTTTCGCTTTTACTTACCATGTTAACCCCTTCCACAATGGCGCGGTATTTAGCGGTATCTATAGAAAGTATTTTGCCTTGCTGACCTCTGGATTCTCCACTAATAACTTTTACCAGGTCGCCTTTTTTTAATTTAATTTTTGCCATAAAGATTCGTTTAAAGCACCTCGGGTGCCAATGAAATAATTTTCATAAACTGTTTATCACGCAATTCGCGGGCTACGGGGCCAAAAATACGGGTTCCCCGCATTTCATCCGTCGCATTAAGCAATACCACCGCATTGTCATCAAATCGGATGTAGGATCCGTCCGGGCGGCTGATTTCTTTTTTGGTTCGAACAATAACCGCTTTACTGACGGTTCCTTTTTTAATATTGCCGCTGGGTAATGCATGTTTAACGGTTACCACCACTTTATCACCTATACGGGCATAGCGTTTGCGGGTACCTCCTAATAAACGAATAACCAATACCTCTTTGGCTCCACTGTTGTCCGCTACGTTCAGGCGGGATTCATTTTGTATCATAGATCCGTGTTTTCGTTGTTATTTTACTTTTTCTACAATTTCAACCAATCGCCAATTTTTGGTTTTACTCAATGGGCGGGTTTCTGCAATTTTAACGGTATCGCCAATACTGCATTCGTTTTTTTCATCGTGTGCAACAAAGTTGCTGGTTTTGTTTACGAACTTACCGTATTTAGGATGTTTTACCTTACGCATAACTGCGACTACAATACTCTTGTCCATTTTGTTGCTTTTTACAACACCGATTTTTTCTTTTCTTAAATTACGTTCCATAAACCTTTACTTGTTTTTTTGTTTAACAGCCGTTAATGCCGTTTGTAATTGTGCAATCAGCCGACGGGTACTTCTAATTTTTGATGGATTTTCAATTGGAGAAACGGTATGGTTTAAATTCATTTTAACTAAAAGTTCCTTTTCTTGACGAATCCGGTCGTTGAGCTCCTGTTCGGTTAATCCACTGTAGTTTTCTTTTGCCATGTTATCTTATATTTCTGTTAATCAAGTAACGGTTGATTAGGTTAAACTATTAAGCTTCTACGTAGTCGCGACGTACTACAAATTTGGTAACAATGGGTAATTTTTGGGCTGCTAAACGGAGTGCTTCCTTTGCAACTGCCAACGGAACCCCTTCGGCTTCAAAAATAATACGGCCGCGTTTAATAGGTGCCATCCAGTATTCGGGAGCTCCTTTACCCTTACCCATACGAACTTCGGCAGGTTTTGCAGTTACAGGACGGTCCGGAAACACCCGAATCCATACCTGACCTTCGCGTTTCATAAAACGTGTAATGGCTACACGAGCGGCTTCAATTTGACGGGCAGTCATTCGGCACTCATCCATAGCCTTTATACCAAAAGAACCGAACGCCAGTTCGTATCCGCGTTTGGCATCTCCCTTTATACACATTTTGTGGGATTTTCTGAATTTTGATCGTTTAGGTTGTAACATGTTTTAAAAGTCTTTATTGTTCGTCTTTACGTATACGTTTTTTTTGAGATTTTCCGCGCTCCTCACGACGTTCAATGCCAGAACTGCGCTCTTTTAACAAGCTGGCATTTGGGCTTAAATCGCGTTTTCCAAACACCTCACCTCTGCATATCCACACCTTTACCCCAATACGACCGTAGGACGTATGAGCTTCAGATACCGCATAATCAATATCAGCACGCAGGGTATGCAGCGGGGTACGGCCATCTTTATAGCCTTCTGTACGCGCCATTTCAGCACCCCCCAGTCGGCCGGATACTTTAATTTTTATTCCCTCTGCACCTAAACGCATGGTGCTTGCCATACTCATTTTTGCAGCTCTACGAAAAGAAATACGCCCCTCAATTTGACGTGCAATACTGTCGGCAACCAATCGGGCATCCAGTTCGGGTCGTTTTATTTCTAAAATGTTAATTTGAACTTCTTTGCTGGTTAAAGCTTTTAACTCTTCCTTTAATTTATCCACCTCTTTGCCACCTTTTCCAATAATAATTCCGGGACGGGCGGTATTTATGGTAACCGTAATGAGTTTTAAAGTACGCTCAATAACAATTTTTGAAATGCTACCCTTGGGCAAACGGGCTTTTACATAGTTACGGATTTGATTGTCTTCAAGTAATTTATCTGCATAATGACGGCCGCCGAACCAGTTGGAGTCCCAGCCTTTAATTACACCTAAACGAAGTCCTATTGGATTTGATTTTTGTCCCATGTGTTATGCGTTTTCAGTTTTGGTATCTAATACAAGTGTTACGTGATTGGAACGCTTACGGATACGGTATCCACGACCCTGGGGTGCGGTGCGTAAGCGTTTCATCATAAGCGCACTGTCTACTTTTATTTCTTTAACAAACAGGCGTCCTTCATCGGCACGGGCCTGTGTTTTTTGTTCGTAATTGGCAATGGCCGATTTTAATAACTTTTCAAGCCGTCCCGATGCTTCGCGGGTATTAAACTTTAAAATGTTTAAAGCCTGAAACGCATCCATTCCGCGAACCAAATCAGCTACCTGACGCATTTTGCGGGGGGAGGTTGGACAATTGTTGAGTTTTGCAAAATAGGTTGTTTTATTTTGCTCTTTGCGCTGTTCAGCGACCATTCGTTTTCTCTTTCCCATAACCTTTATTTTTTATTATGACCGGCATGACCTTTAAAAACTCGGGTTGGTGCAAACTCTCCCAGTTTATGACCTACCATATTTTCAGTAACATAAACCGGAATAAATTTACTTCCGTTATGAACTGCAAAAGTGTGTCCTACAAATTCGGGTGGTATGGTGGAGCGACGCGCCCAGGTTTTAATTGCGGATTTTTTTCCGCTTTGATTCATTTTTTCAACCTTGCCTTCAAGGTTGTGGTCTATAAAAGGACCTTTTTTGAG
>CAWUNH010000049.1:0-7661 GCA_963923435.1 uncultured bacterium | reverse complement strand
GCCTCGGTACTAAATTATCACTTGCAAGGCGCAAAACGTTTGTATGCTCGAAACTGTAGTGTAAAACGTATTTCAAAAGCCGAATCCATTGCGTTTTTTAATAAACATCATTTTTTAGGCGGACTTCCGGGAGCATATCCCATGGCATTATTTTATAAAAACGAATGCCGAGCCGTGGCTTTATTTTCTAAAGGCAGACGCATGAAACAAGTTCAAAATCCTTACCACTCATACGAATTGCTTCGTTTTGCCAACCATCAGGATTTTCACATCAGCGGAGGTTTATCTAAACTTGTTCAGGCTTTTAAAAATTTTAAAAAACCAGGCGATATTATGACCTATGTCGACCAACGGTATTACAGCGGTAAAAGCTATGTAAAAATTGGCTTTAAAACAGTTCCAAGCAAAATATCCAGTAATTTAAAATTGGTGTATGTCTGTTCCGTATAACAGCGTTGCTATTATAGGGACCACTGCCAGCGGTAAAACGGCCATGGCCTGTGCTTTGGCACATCGGTTTGGAGGTGGAATCATCAGTTTAGACGCGCGTCAAATGTATAAAGGCTTTAATTTGTGCAGCGGAAAAGATTTAAATTTGTATACAAAAGATACGGTATCGATTCCTTACCGATTAATAGATATTTGCAATCCCGAGCAAAAATTACCCTTGCAGGATTGGATGCAATGCTTGCAAAATGTTTTTTTAGATTTTAAAAAAGAACAATTACCCGTTTGGTTTTGCGGTGGAAGTCATTTGTATTTAGATGCATTACGAAAATCGTTTAGCTGGTCGGCAATTCCTGCAAACATGGTGTTCCAAAAAGAGCTTCAACTATTAAGTACCCCGGAATTACAGGAACAAATTAAAAATCTACCGGAATGGATTCGGCTTAAAGCCGATCTTACCTCCCGAAAGCGCTTGTTGCGTTTGTTGGAAATAGTTCCCGTATTAACTGCCCATCCCGAACAATTTCGGGATGAATTACCTCCTGTATACAATCCGCTTTACATTGGCCTTTATTGGCCAAGGGCCGAATTAATACAGCGCATTGAAGCCCGTTTGGACGAACGGCTTAATCAAGGCATGATAGAAGAAGTCGAAAACCAATTAAGCCGATCTTTAATTACGTATGAACGACTCCTTGAATTAGGTCTGGAATATAAATTTATTGCAGAGTATCTCAGGGGCAGGTATACCTTTTATCAACTGAAAGAACGCTTGGGTATTGCCATTCGTCAGTATGCCAAACGGCAGATGACCTGGTTCAGACACATGGAACGGCAGGGCGTATTAATACATTGGTTTGAAGGCGCGCAATCCGGCATTGAAGCAAAAATTAGCGAACTTATTTTAAATTCGAAGGTGCAAGGCATTGAAGATGCTAACCCTGAAATTTAGTTTAACACTTTTATAAAACACTAAATCCAAAGAATCTGCACTTAGTTTTATGTTTTGTTGATGGATTGGTGGGTGTAATTTTAATTTTAACAAATGATTAAAATAGAATTTAAAAATAATTTTACAAGCCCAATTACTCGGGACAATTAAGTGCGAGCGACCTGGGATCTATATTAATACCCTTTTCCTTTGCTTTTAAAAGTACTGCGCAAGATTTATCGGATTCGCGGTTTTCGTTGTAAATAAATGCCATGCCCTTATAGGCTTCTTGATAATAGGGATTTAATTTTAAAACCATTTCGTATTGCTGCAAGGCCAATGGGTAATTACCGGTAAACTGATACAAATACCCCAAGAGTGCATAGGCTCTGTAATTTTGATGGTTAATGCGAATGCAGTGGTCTAAATCTTCAATGGCATATAAAACTTCTTCTGATTTAACATAGGCCAATGCACGGTTGTACCATGCACGGTAATGGAGGGAGTCTAATTTTATTTGTTCGGAAAAAAAAGCCACGCTACCGGCGTAATCTTCGGTTTGAAAATGCAGTAAGCCCTTTAAATAGGGTAAACCTTTAAACTCACTGTTTTGATGTTTTAAATCTTGGATTAATTGTTTAGCGGTTTTTATATTGTTTCGTTTTAATTGCAAAAGAGCATGGTAATATAATGTACTGTCGTTTGGTGTTGGCGCTAAAAATTGCTTTCGAATTGAATCGTAGGCAGACTGCGTAATTGGTGCATCCGAACGAATGCGTGTAAATTCGGATTGTGCTTTTAATGAAAAAACACAACATACAATACATCCTATACGCAAGAGCTGTTTCATTTTTAATAATATAATACCGGGCATTCTACAATACGGTTTTGAACGTAGGGGTTAAATACCAGTCCATGCGGACTGAGTCCAATAAATACCTCCAAAGAATTTGGAGCAAGACTGCGAAACCCTCCAAAATGATACGCATAACAAATTCCCATACTAAATTTTTGATACAAACGTGCCTGAAACATTGCATAGGTTGTTCCCGGGTTTCGATACCCGATCCCGTATCCAAAACGCTGAAAGGTAAATGCCATTGCCTGAATATCCCAAAGCGGTGGCTGCACTGCGTACAAATAGGCTGCTGCAGAAACCACGTACTGCAGGTTTTTTTTTACAGAAATGCGGTATGAAAAATCGTTGTAAAGAATTGCTGGATTTTCTGATTTAGCGCCCAATTGCTTATTACTTAGGTTTTCAAAACGGTCAAAAACCATGTTTCTGAAACTGGTTCCAAAATGAAAATACGGCGTACTGTATCGAAACCCTAAAACGGCATCCGGCCATAAGTTTATGGGGTTTTGAAAATTTGCAAAAACAGGATCGTTACTGCCGTATAAATCAACCGGTTGAATACGCGTTAAACCGGCAAAACAGCCCAACGACAAAATATTATTTTTTTTAATAATTATGTGTGAGGCATAGGAGCCAAAAATCCGATACGTAATAAAAGAAGGGGCCGCATCGGTTTCGATATAGCCTCCCATATTATGCCAAACTTTAAACCGTTTTCGGGGCCGGTAGGTATATGAGGCCTGAATGTAATTTTGTTTGGTATTATAGGTTAAATTGTAATTGGGCAATCGGATGCCCATGGAAGCCTCAAACTTGCGTTTGGATTCTAAACCGGAGGCTGCGGGATTTAAACCTGCGGCATTAAAATTATTTTGATAGTATGGAATTATCCACTGTGCCGAACTGCTTAATCCCATTGCTACAAATAATAAAAAAAACCAAGGCATTTTATTGGACTTGTGCTTGAATGACCGACCACATACGGCCTGTTTTTCCAAAATCTCTGCGGTAACTGTAAAAATCTTGTTCAAACGTACATCGGTTTAAACACAACACCTGTGCGCTTTTAAGACCCGCCGATGCCGCATCTTCTTTTAAACATTGAATAAGGTTAATATGCTGCGATTCAAAAACCTGAGAACTAAAGCCCTCTAATTTAAATTGATGGATAAGCTCGGGTCCAACCTTAAAATGACGCGTGCAAATTCCGGGTCCAATGCATACTTTTAAATCCTGAACTCGACTCCCCATTGAAATTATTTGCAGGAGTGTTTTTGACAGTATTCGTCCCAGGGTTCCTCTCCATCCGGCATGCAGTGCTGCGCAAATTCCTTTATATGGATCTTCGATAAGCACGGGATAACAATCGGCACTTTTTATTATTAAAACAAATTCTTTAGACTGTGAAATTAATGCATCTCCCGTTTGAACTTCCCCGGATGCCATACAAATTTTTGTACCATGGACCTGATTTAAAAAAGAAGGTTTTGATTTTACAATATTTAACCCCAAAAGGGCCTGGTCCAATTCGATTGGCGTTTCCAAGGGATTGTGTGCCGTTGAAAACCCATGCCGGAAGGTCATTTGTGCATGCCTTAACCACATGGTCAGACAATGTAGCTAAGTTTCATCATATTGGTTCGGCCCTTATCCTTCATGGGCATACTGGCAATGTTAATTACCAAATCTCCGGTTTGAACCAAGCCTTCGCGCTTAATAAATTGTTTAATGTCGTCGATGGTTTGATCGGTACTTTCGTAGCGGTTGTAATAAAATCCACGCACGCCCCAAACTAAACTTAAAGTGGTTAACAAGCGGTTGTTGTCGGTAAAAATTAAAACCGATGCCTTAGGCCGATGACTGGAAATACGAAATGCCGTATATCCGCTGTTGGTCATGCTAATAATGGCACGGGCTTGGGTTTGACGGGCCAAACTACAGGCATTAAAACAAATATTATCGGTAATAAAAGTATCGCCGGGTTGCGCAGGAGATTTTTCTTTATAGTAAATAGATCCGTGCGTTTCTACCTGTTCGATGATTTTACGCATTATTTCAATTACTTTAACCGGATAGGCTCCTACGGATGTTTCCGCACTCAGCATAACGGCATCGGCTCCGTCCATTACGGCGTTGGCTACATCGTTTACCTCTGCCCGTGTGGGCGTGTAATTGGTAATCATGCTCTCCATCATTTGGGTTGCAATAATAACAGGCTTACTGGCCTGTATGCACTTTTGCACAATGGTTTTTTGATGGAGTGGCACCTGTTCCATAGGTAATTCTACACCCAAATCGCCACGGGCTACCATAACGGCATCGGCCTCCGAAATAATTTCATCCATTTGTCGGATGGCCTCGGGTTTTTCAATTTTAGCAATAATTTTTCCGTTGTATTGCTTGGCTTGCATGGTACGTCTTAAATGTCGGATGTCCTCGGCACTGCGTACAAAAGAAAGTCCAATCCACTCAACCTGATGCGAAATGGCAAATTCCAGGTCTTTTAGGTCTTTTTCGGTTAAACTGGGCAGGGTAATATGGGTATTGGGTAAATTAACCCCTTTTCGGGACGCAACTTTGCCCCCTACAATAACTTTGCACAAGACCTCTTCTGAATTTTGAACCTGACTCACCTGAAGTTGAATTTTACCATCGTCGATTAAAATAATTTCGCCTTCTTTTACATCCGATGGAAATTTTGGATAATGAATACCGATGCGGTCTTTAGTGCCAATACACGTTGCCGTAGTTAAAACCAACATGGCCCCTTTTTCAATTTCGGCAAAACCCTGATCCATTTCACCAATTCGCAGTTTTGGACCCTGTAAATCGGCTAAAACTCCAATATGAACCTTTTGCTCTTTATTAATTTGCCGAATGGTTTTAATAATTTCGGCTACTGAATCGTAATTTCCATGAGAAAAATTGATGCGTGCAATATCCAGCCCTTCCCTAACCATTTGTTCCAATACAGATTTTGATTGGGTAGCGGGTCCCATGGTAGCTACAATTTTGGTTCGGTTAAAAGGCATCATACAATTGTTAAATTTAACCAATATCTGACCTTATAATGGATTTAATTTAATAGAAACTCCAGAAACATAAAAAGTTTTTGTAGTTTTGCAGCCTTAAATGCCGCTTAAGCAACAACTTTTAGAAACCAGCAAACCCTTGTTTTTCCGAAACGGTGTAAAATCGGTTACCATGGATGAAATTGCAAATGCACTTGGCATTTCTAAAAAAACCATTTATCAGGTTTATGCGGACAAAAACACCTTAATAGAAGATTTAATTGTGTCCGAAATGACGGCCCAATACCAAATTTTAAGCGCATTGGTAAACAGCTCTGAAAATCCAATTCATGAAATGAAACAAATTTCAGACAGCATGTCTAAAGTGTTTATGCAGATTCAGCCGGTATTTTTTTACGATTTAAAAAAATATTATGCCCTGATTTATAGAACATTTCAGGAACAAAAAAACCACTTGGCATTTAACCTCATTCAACAAAACATTCAAAAGGGTATCGAACTGGGCTATTACCGTGCACAACTCGACATTCCCCGTACCATTCATTTGCGTTTAAAACAATTGGACGAACTTTTGTTTAATCCGGAATACGGATTTAGTCAAAACGAGTTTATTATCACGCATGAAATGTCTTTCAGGTACTTTATTTACGGCATTTCAACCCTTAAAGGACATCACATGATTGATCAGTATTTTCAGTATGAACCGTAGTACACTATTATTAGCCCTAAGCTGGCTATACAGCCTGAGCATATTTGCTCAAAACCCCGCTTTGTTTTCGTTGCAAGAAGCCTTGATTTATGCCAAAGACCATAGCCCCAATGTTTTAAACGCTCAATTGGACGAGGGACTTGCAAAAGCCCGAACCCGTGAAATTACCGGTATAGGACTTCCTCAAATAAGCGCCAGCGCGGATATTAAAGATTATTTTGACTTGCCAACCTCTCTATTGCCCGGTGAAATTTTTGGACGCCCCGGCAGCTTTACTCCAGTTCGATTTGGCACCAAATACAATGCAACCGCCGGTTTTTCGTTTTCGCAATTACTGGTAAATGGAGAGTATTTTGCGGGGCTTCAGGCCAGTAAAGCGTTTCAAGAACTCAGTAAAATAAATACCCGTCGCTCTGTTTTGGAATTGGAAATTGCCGTATCCAAAGCCTACCTTACAGTTTTGGTAAACCGTTACCGCCTTAAAAGTTTTACAGCCAATGTTGAACGGTTAAAAAAATTACTCAACGACACGAAAGCATACGCCAGTCAGGGTTTTGTAGAGGAAATTGATGCCAAGCGCCTGGAAGTACAGTTTAATAATTTACTGACCGAACAAAATAAAGTTCAAAATTTAATGAAACTCTCCGAAGAATTATTAAAATTTCAAATGGGCTTTCCCCTTACGGATTCGCTTGGATTAAAAGACAGTTTACCCTTGTTTGAATCGGAGTCTAGCATTGGAACCAATTTAACTATAGAACAACGGCCAGACCTTTTGGCGCTTGCTGCCCAAAAACGCTTACAGGAGCTTGATATCCGTCGACTCCATTTGGGTTATTTGCCCAGCATTGCAGCCTATGGAGCACTGCAAACCAATGCCCAACGTAACAATTTTACGTTTTTTGATTTTGATAAAAACGATTTAACAAAACAGTGGTATACCATTTCGTTGGTTGGTTTAAGTATTAATGTTCCTGTTTTTGACGGGTTTCAACGCCACCAAAAAATAAATCAGGCCAAACTGAATTTGCAAAAAGTTAACAATGCACAGTATTTATTGGAACAGGCCGCCCGACTGGAACTTAAAACCGCTTTCGTACAGTACGAAAATGCTCGAAAAAGTTTAACCACGCAACAAACGAACATTGCCTTGGCCGAAGACGTTTATGCCGTTGCACAAAAAAAGTTTAATAACGGAATTGGTAATAATTTGGAACTGCTCAACGCAGAAACAAGTTTAAAAGAAGCTCAAAACAACTATTACAATGCATTGTACGATTTTTTAATTGCCAAAATAGACATCCAAAAATCAACCGGTATTACCACATTAAAATAACTATGAAACCAACCTTTGCCCTAAAATCGCTGCTTTTTATTGCTTCTGCCACCTATGTAATCAGTTGCTCTTCCAAAAATCCTAAAGCCGAATTGGAATCTTTAAAAACCCAAAAAGCAGCTATTGAAAAAAAAATAGAAGAACTTGAGAAACAATTTAAAAGCGATTCCGGTTTAGTACTGGAAATAAGTGCTACCGAATTAAAACCTGAAATTTTTAAAACATTTATTGACGTTCAGGGAAAAGTAGAAGCCGAAGAAAGCGTTTCGTTATCCAGCGAAATTCCTGGCATGGTAACGCAAATTTATGTTCGTGTAGGCGATGCAGTAAAATCGGGACAGGTATTA
>CAWUNH010000048.1:0-7694 GCA_963923435.1 uncultured bacterium | reverse complement strand
AGGCCTGGTTGGTGGTAGCTTTTCTGTTGGTTTCGCCCTTACTGACCTATTATGCGCCTAATTTTATTGCCGATGTTCCTGCATGGTCAATTTCAATTATGGCCTTTGTAATGGTATGGCGTTTTTATGTTAATCCCAATCGTTTTTATTTTATAACAGCTTTGCTTTTAGCCTGTATTTCCATTTTGTTAAAGGCCAGCAATGTTATTCCTGCAATGCTTATAGGGATACTCGTAATTCAGTCCTGGTTTAATTTAAAAGTGCCTGCATTGCAATGGATTTTTAAAAACCGATTTTGGATACTTGCACTTTTAATTGGTTTTTTTTTAGCTGTAGCTTTTTGGTACCGCTGGGCTTTGGCCTACAATCATAATTTCGCAAACAATGTTTTTTTGCTAACCGTATTGCCAATATGGAAAATGCAAACTTCTGAAATTTTAGATAACCTCTCGGCACTTTGGAACCAACATTTTCCAATAATGTTAAACCCTGTTGTATGGTTATTGCTGGGCGGGCAATTAATGTACTGTTTTTTTAAAAGAGCATCGGCTTCTCCATTTTTAAACACTGCATTGCTCGTTTCTAGCCTTTATTCGGTGTTTTATATGGTGTTGTTTTTTCAGGTATTTAAACAGCACGATTATTATTTAATTACACTCCTAATTTGGCCCATGATTATTCAAATACATTTTTGGTCGATTGTAAAAACACCCTTATTAACGAAATCTCAAATAGTCTTTTACTTTGTGGCAGTTTTCATTTTTTTAGGATTTGCACTGCATGCAGCCGCAATCCATCGATTACGACTCATTCAGGACGATAAACTGGTGGCCTGGTACCCATTTATTTCAACAGAACAAAAAAAACTGGCTGCGTATTTGCATTGGGATTATGCGCGACATATTGGTTCAGCCGAAACAATAGAACCTCAAATCCGATCGCATGGTATTTCACGAGAGGCCACTTTTATTGCCATACCCGATCAAAGCTTTAATATTGCTTTGCATTTTATAGATCAAAAGGGATGGACGGTTTCTCTGGATCATTTACAAAACGATTCCAACGTCGTTATATCGGTTTTAAATAACCATCCCCGTTATTTGCTTTTAATGGACACGCAGTTGCAGCAATTGCCTGCCCTGCGTCGGGTGTGGCATCGAATGGACAGGGTTTTTCATTACAAACAATGTGGAGTATATAAAATTCAGTACAATGCTTTTTAATTCATTACCGTATTTAATTTTTTTACCCGCTCTACTATTGGTTTATTATACCTGCCCAAAACCCTGGCGCTGGTTGGTTATTTTTACAGGCAGTTGTTTTTTTTACATGCAGTTTGTGCCAAAATACATTCTTATTTTATTTTTTATCATTTTAATAGATTACGCAACGGCACGTTTAATGGACCGAAGTACGGGTTTTTATAAAAAATTTTGGTTTTTACTAAGTTTAGTAAGCAATATTTTATTATTGTGTGTATTTAAATACGCAGATTTTATTTTGCAAAATTTCTTTGATGTTGTGCACTGGATTGGATGGAATACAAACGCAACTCCAAGTTTTAACCTTTTGCTTCCTATAGGCTTATCGTTTCACACGTTTCAATCCATGAGTTATACCATAGAGGTATACCAGGGCCGTCAAAAAGCAGAAACCCATCTGGGTTATTTCGCCAATTATGTTTTATTTTTTCCACAAATGGTAGCCGGTCCCATCGAACGGTATAGCCGTTTGGGAGAGGCTTTAAAATATCCCAAACTATTGAATTACGAGTCAATCCGATCATCTCTTTGGCTAATTTGTTTTGGCTTATTTATTAAAATGTGCATCGCCGACAATTTAGCTCCCTGCGTGGATGCCTTGTATGCCAAAGAGCACTTGAGCATGCTCGAAGCCTGGTCGGCGGTAGGTTTTTTTTCCATTCAAATTTATGCCGATTTTTTTGGCTACTCTACCATTGCAATAGGATCGGCCCGTTTATTAGGGGTTTCCATAATGGACAATTTTAAGTCTCCTTACCGTGCAGCGAGCCTAACCGAATTTTGGTCCCGTTGGCACATTTCCCTCAGCACCTGGTTCAGAGATTATTTGTACATTCCCCTGGGCGGAAATAAAAATTCTAAAACCGGTTGGATACTTTCTATTTTATTGGTTTTTTCCTTAAGCGGATTATGGCATGGGGCCAGCTGGACTTTTTTAGTTTGGGGTCTTTTGCACGGTTTGGCGCGTATTTTTGAGGGACGAACCACTTCCAATAATTATTCGTTCACACGAATGCTTACAACGTTTTTAACTGTTTCCTTGTTTTGGGTATTTTTCAGAGCCAGTAGTTTTAACAAAGCCAGTTCCATATTAGTTTCCTGTTTTTCGTTTCAAAACAATTTAAATTCGAACATTGCATTGAACAAAGCCTTTTTGTGGGCTTTGTTAATGATACCGGTCGAATGGTTTTTAAACCAGCAGCGGTTTGACCAACGTATGCAAGAGCAACCTAAATGGCTGCAATGGGGAATTATGTTAAGCATTTTATATGCCCTAACCGCATATGGAGGAACCCAGGCCTTACCATTTATTTATTTTCAATTTTAATGCGTGCTTCAGTATCTATACTTATTGTTGTATCTGCTCTTTTGGGTATGGAAGGATTGTACCGCTGGACTCAATCGGATACCGACCGTTTAAGCAATGCTCCCGAATGTTTCAGGCTTTCTTGTGTAAACGATTCTGCAGAGGTGGTATTTTTTGGCGAATCCTCCAATACCAGTTTTGCTCCTAACGATACCACCACCCGCTCAATTTCTGAACTTTGTGCCCGTGAAACAGCACCATGGAATTGGATAAGTATCACCAAATACGCAAGCCATGCAGGTATTTATAAATTTTGGGCGCAACAACTTTCACCAAAGGCAAAGCCCCGTTGTATGGTAATTACTGTAAATTTAAGATCGTTTAATGCCGACTGGCGACATTCTGAATTAGAACCCGCGTTGCAACAGTCTTTGGTATTGTACAAAACCAAATCCCATCTGTTAAACCGTTTTTTATTATCCCTGGGTTTTTATCCGCACAGCCCCAAGGCACTCGAACAAGAAGCCCTGTTGCAGGAATGGGACACTACGGTAATACCGGTGCAGCCTGATTTTAAATACAAAACCGTTCGAGCCTGGGATAATGCCTACGCCAATGGATATTATTTAAAACCAGACGGTTCATGGGATATGGACAAAATACAATTGGCCTGTCATTACATTAAAAGCTATGCCTTTTATATTAACGAACAAAATTCCAGAATAAAAGATTTAGACGCACTTTGCAACTGGGCGCTTCAACGAAAAATTCCTCTTGTATTTAATATAATGGCAGAAAACCTCGATTATGCCGATAGCTTGGTGGGACCAGAACTTACCCGTTTGATCCGGCAAAACCGCGATTTTATAGTTAAACGCTACCGGTCTTCAAACGTACATGTGTTGGATCATCTGGAGTCGGTTAAAGGGTCTGATTTTATAGATCAAAATTGGACCACAGAACACTACAATCAGACCGGACGAATTAACATTTCTAAAAAAACAAGCCAATACCTTTTAAAACAATTCTCAAAACCGTAATTTCAAATTTAATTTATGCTCGATAAAAATGGAATAGCCCGCCGTATAGCCAAAGAAGTCAGAGACGGCATGTATGTAAATTTAGGAATTGGAATTCCTACCTTGGTTGCAAATTATTTACCTGAGGGCATACGGGTGGTTTTACAATCTGAAAACGGAATACTGGGAATGGGTCCCTTTCCCTTGGCAGGTCAAGAGGATGCCGACTTGATAAATGCCGGCAAACAAACCATAACGCTTTTAAAAGGGTCCAGTATTTTTGACAGTGCACAAAGTTTTGGAATGATACGGGCGCAAAAAGTAGATTTAACTATTTTGGGCGCTATGGAAGTAAGTGAGCAGGGAGATATTGCCAACTGGAAAATACCCGGAAAAATGGTTAAGGGAATGGGTGGAGCCATGGATTTGGTTGCCAGTGCTAAAAATATTATTGTAGCCATGCAACAGGTAAACAAGGCCGGCCAGTCCAAATTATTAACCCAATGCGCATTGCCTTTAACCGGACAACGCTGCGTAAAAAAAATAGTAACCGAATTGGGTGTATACGATATAGTACCCGAAGGGGGCTTTAAATTATTGGAACGTGCCCCCGGTGTAAGCCTTGACTACATCCGGCAATCAACCGCCGGAAAACTCATCATTGATCAGGAAATTCCTGAAATGCATGATTGATCTGGACATTGTATTGCCCTGTTACCAGCCTCCTTTGCATTGGCATAAGGGCTTAATAAAAACGTTCGAGGCCTTAACAAAACAATACAAGCTTCAATTTATATTGGTACTGGACGGTTGTCCACGCAGTCGTATTCAATTCGAGCTTAAGGAAATTTTGCAGCAGAACGTTCCCCTTCGGCTTATTGAATTAAATCAAAATTATGGAAAGGGTTATGCCATTCGAAAGGGAGTAGAGGTAAGTACGGCAGCCTATGTCGTATATACCGATATAGATTTTCCCTTTACTTTAAAAAGCTTACAAAGTCTGTTAGATACCTTGACCCAATCGCATTGCGATGTGGTTGCAGGTATACGGGATGTTAATTATTATCAGCATCGGATGACTTTTTTCAGAAGCCGGCTTTCCAAAGCCTTCAGGTTTTTTATAAAAGTTTTTTTAAAAATGCCCATTACCGATACCCAGTGTGGTTTAAAAGGGTTTAAGTCCACTGCAAAACCCCTTTTTTTAAGTACGCGCATAAATCGGTATTTATTTGATTTTGAATGGATTTACCGGGTTTCAAAAAATCAACAACTTTTGCTTAAAACGGTTACGGTGGAACTTAACGAAGGGGTTGTATTCAGACGAATGCCGTTGGGGGTATTAGGGGCTGAACTGGTTAACTTACTTAAAATTTTATGCAAGCCCATGTAGTACATAATAATTAAAATCGATCCACCTATCCACCGGATTTTTTTACCAAATACCCCTTTTTGTATAACAATTCCATGAGCTTATCCCGTTTATCCCCTTGTATTAATATTTCCTGATTTTTACAATTTCCGCCAACACCACAGGCTTTTTTCAGTTCTTTTGTAAGCAATTCCAGTTCACTGAGTGGACCTTTAAATCCGGTAATGCGCGATACCATTTTTCCACCACCCAAACGGTCTAAATGAATGCGTAAGTTTTGGGTTCCGGTAAATTTAAATTCAACCGCATTCAAATCATCCTGTGCTTGAGAAAAATCCTGGTTAGTAGAGTAAACAATTCTATTTTTTTCAGATTTGGGCATGTTCAGGTATTCTTTAGTTAAATTTACTTTTTATCATGCTTCGTTATACTTGCTATCAAAAAAATCCTGCCTCGCATTATATTTATATCGATTTGCAGATTTCAGATATTCAAACGGATACCCTGCGTTTGCATTTGCCTGTTTGGCGACCGGGACGTTACGAACTGGGTAATTTTGCCCGCAATTTAAAAAAGCTTCAGGTATGGGACGCGCAGGGAAACCCCTTAGCTTGTACAAAAGTTGCAAAATCAACATGGGAAGTTCAGACCCAGAAACAAAATCAAATTACAGTTACCTACAGTTATTATGCAGCCGAATTAAATGCTGGAGCCTGTTATGCATCCGATCAAATGCTGTACATCAATCCTGTGCATTGCTGCTTGTGGGTCGAGGGCATGGAATTTAAACCACATGCCATACAATTAAACGTACCCGCACATTTTAGTACCGTAACCTCACTTTCGCAAAATGAACCAGGCTGGTACGAGGCCAGCAGTTTTGATGTTTTGGCCGATTCTCCCTTGGTTTCAAGCGAACAAATTCAATCCTTTAATTACCAAATTAAAAATTGTACGTTTTGGGTCCATTTTTCAGGTGCATGTGCACCGGACTGGAATGTTATGCGTTCCGATTTTGAACGGTTTACATTAAAACAGATTGAGTTTTGGCAGGACATTCCCGTACAACAGTTTCATTTTATAGTGCTTGCACTCCCTTATTCGTTTTATCATGGAGTAGAACATTTAAACAGCACCGTTTTTGCACTGGGTCCGGCGGAAACTATTCAAACCAGTGGGTACGAGGATTTTTTAGGACTGGCCTCTCATGAATTGTTTCATGTATGGAATATCAAAACCCTACGTCCTTCCGTATTTTTGCCATATTCGTTTTCAACAGAAACCTATTCGGATGCAGGGTGTATATACGAGGGATGTACTACCTATTATGGCGATAAATTGCTGTATGCTTCCGGCGTATTCAACTGGGAACAATTCGCCTCATGTCTCGAAGAACGATTTACCCGACACATACACAATTACGGAAAATACAACATCAGTTTAGCTGAAACCAGTATTGACACCTGGCTGGACGGATACGTTCCCGGTGCCCCGTACCGAAAATCCAGTATATACGACGAAGGATGTCTTTTTGCCATGACTTTGGACGCGTCTCTTTACCTACGTTCAGAGGGTCGTTACACCTTACGCAGTGTTTTGCGGCATGCTTTTCAAAGTCCGTCGCGGTATAATGGATATGGTTTGCGCGATTTATTTACATGGATTCAGAAAGCCTGCCAACTTGATTTTTCATCGTTACTGCAACAGTGGCTGTATACACCCTTTGATTTTTATACAGAATTGTCTAATCTACTGCCGCATTTTGGCCTTACGCTAAAATTACATCCTTCCCTCCAAACCTCTGAAAGCCGGTTTGGATTCAGTGTTTCAGAAAATCAAATTATTCGCGTTGCACCCTATAGCCCGGCCTGGAAAGCTGGATTATTCAATCAAACCCGTATACGTTCCATTAACGGTCAAAAAATTGGAACCAACCTGAATGCCGAGTTGGAGCAGGCCTGTTTACATCATCCAAGCATTCGTTTGGAACTGCTTCAGGAGTTTAGGGAGCGTACTGTAGAATTGCAAGTTAAAGCTTCTGATACGAGTTATTATCCCCAAATAAAAATTCAACGCAGCGATGAAATAAAATTTCAAGAGCACCATGCCTTTTTTACCGAATAAACTATGAAAACAAAACATTATCCCCCCGGAATGTACTACTTGGTATTCACCGAATTTTGGGAACGTTTCGGGTATTATTTAATGATTGGAATTTTCTTTTTATACATGACCAAAGGAGAAGAAACCGGAGCCTGGGGTTGGGAAAACGATCGCGCCTCTGATATTTACGGAACGTTTATTGCACTGGCCTATTTAACTCCTTTTATGGGAGGTTTGCTTGCAGATATTAAACTAGGGTACCGCCGATCCGTTATTATTGGCGGTCTTTTAATGGGAATCGGATACTGTTTACTGGCCATCCCAAGCCTCTGGGCATTTTATTCGGCTTTATTGATCATGGTGATTGGCAACGGATTTTTTAAACCCAACATTTCGACCTTGCTGGGTAATTTATTTAATTCGCCCGAATATAAAGCTCAAAAGGATACGGGCTATAATCTCTTTTATATGGGGATTAATCTGGGAGCCTTTTTATGCAATTTTGTGGCGGCCATCATGCGCAACAAAATAGGTTGGCACGGTGCTTTTTTAACGGCCGGTTTGGGAATGTTTATAGGTGTAATAACCTTTGTAGCCGGCTCAAGGCATTACCGTCATGTAGATGTACCCAGAAT
>CAWUNH010000047.1:0-7703 GCA_963923435.1 uncultured bacterium | reverse complement strand
GGTAGGATTCGATCATCACGGCGATCCTTCATCGGCGCTGCTGGAAGTTTTGGACCCCGAACAAAACCATGCGTTTTACGATAATTTTTTAGAACTCGACTTTGATTTAAGTCAAATCATGTTTATTGCTACCTGCAATCAGTTAAATACCATTCAGCCGGCACTTCGTGACCGAATGGAAATTATTGAAATCTCTGGATATACCGAAGAAGAAAAAATTGAAATTTCTAAAAGGCATTTACTACCCAAAATTTCAAGCGAACACGGACTTAAAAAATCTCAATTTCAGGTTAATGAACGGGTATTGTCCTTTATTATTCAAAACTACACCTTTGAAAGCGGTGTTCGTCAACTGGAAAAAAAACTCAATCAGTTGGCAGGTCGCATGGCTTGGTTCATTGCTCAAAAAAAGTCAACCCCATTGCTGCAAATTAAACAGGTTCAGGAAATTTTGGGCGCCTCGCATTCAAAAACCAAATATCAGGGCAATCACATTGCGGGTGTTGTAACCGGACTGGCCTGGACGCAAATGGGCGGCGATATATTATTTATTGAAGTGAGCCGCTCGGAAACCAATACCGGTAAACTAACCCTCACCGGTAATTTGGGTAACGTTATGAAAGAAAGCGCCACAATTGCACTGGAATATCTTAAATCCCATGCAAGTTTTATTGGCGTTACCACCGGACAAATTGAATCCCTCAATTTGCATGTCCATGTTCCGGAAGGAGCCACTCCTAAAGACGGACCCAGTGCAGGTATAGCCATGCTTACTGCATTGGCCAGTGCCATCACCCGCAGAAAAGTTCGCAAGCATTTGGCCATGACCGGAGAAATTACCCTGCGTGGCCGTTTACTACCCGTAGGTGGAATTAAAGAAAAATTATTAGCAGCCAAACGGGCCGGTATAAAAGAGGTGGTGTTAAGCAACGAAAATCAATCCAACGTAAAAGAAATTCCCAAATCCTATTTAAAAGATTTAAAAATCATTTATTTCAATGATATGAACGAGGTTTTAAAATATGCTCTGTTGGATGAAAAAGCAAAACAATAATTAAGTGTTTACAATGAAACACTCCATTTTCTACGTTTAATTAGCATCAAAGTCCATGCTCAGCAAAAAAAGAATGAGTCGCTAAATGCCCCTGCTTAGTTTAAGCAGCATATGGCAAATTCTTGTACTTTTGTTGTGTGAATTCATTTAATTTAAGAGCCGTTTCGCCAATTGACGGGCGTTATTATGCTCAAACCGAAGTTTTAACGAATTACTTTTCAGAATACGGATTAATTCGTAACCGGTATCAAATTGAATTAAAATACCTGTTAGCGCTGGATAAATTATCGTTAAAAGGTTTTAAGCCTTTTACTGAAATGCAGCGCAAGCAGCTGCTGGACCTCATAAACGGATTTTCTGAAACCGATGCTCAAGCCATAAAGTCCATTGAACAAACCACCAACCACGATGTTAAAGCCGTAGAATATTATCTTAAACAACAGTTTGAAACGCTTCAGATGCAGGAATGGACTGAATTTATTCATTTCGGTTTAACATCTCAAGACATAAACAACACGGCCGTTCCGCTGGCTATTAAAGAGTGCGATAACCAGGTGTTGCTGCCCAAACTGCAACCCTTAATTCAACAACTGAAACTCATGGCACAGCAATGGAAAAATATTCCCATGCTTGCCCGAACCCATGGCCAGGCTGCATCTCCCACCCTGCTGGGTAAAGAACTGATGGTTTTTGTAGAACGTTTGGAACGTCAGTTGCAACGTAAAACAACCTTGCCCTTTGCAGCTAAATTCGGCGGAGCCACCGGTAATTTTAATGCCCATGCCGTAGCTTATCCTGAAATTTCCTGGATTGATTTTGCAAATCGGTTTATTGCTGAAGATTTGGGTTTAGAACGCCTTCAATTTACCACTCAAATAGAGCATTACGATGACTTAGCCGCATATTTTGATCAGTTAAAACGTATCAATACCATTTGGATTGATTTGTGCAGGGATTTTTGGACCTACATTAGCATGGATTATTTTAAACAGGTACTTAAAAGCGGTGAAATTGGATCTTCTGCCATGCCTCATAAAGTAAACCCTATCGATTTTGAAAATGCAGAAGGCAACTTAGGCATAGCCAACGCCTTGCTGGAACATCTGGCCGTTAAGTTACCGGTTTCCCGATTGCAGCGCGATTTAACAGACAGTACGGTATTAAGAAACATTGGCGTACCAATTGCTCATTGCCTAATTGCCTGGAACAGCATCTCCAAAGGCCTTTCTAAATTATTGCTCAACGAAAAAGCCATACGCCAAGATTTGCAAAACCATTGGGCTGTTTTGGCAGAAGCCATTCAAACCGTTCTTCGCAGAGAAGGCTATCCCAAGCCCTACGAAGCCTTAAAAGAACTCACCCGAACGCACCAACAAATTGATTCTGAAAGCCTGCACCAATTTATAGACTCCTTAAATATTTCTCAAGCGCTTAAAACCGAATTAAAAACGTTGCGACCCGATACCTATACTGGAATTCACCCAAGCTATTAGTTAATGCGCCATTGGATTTTCATTAGCTCCCGATTTTTAACTGCACTGGAATCACAGGAAGTTTTAAATCAATTGCAAATGTTTTTAAAAACATGGACCAGCCATGATTCCCCTGTAGAAGCTGAGGCACGTATTGAATACAACTGCGTTTTAATTCTTGAATTACAAGCGCATTCGGCCCAATCCGGTTGCAGTACCGATACATTGTTTCGATATATCAAAACCCTTGAGGTAATGTTCAATTGCGAATGGCTAAACCGTGAAATCGTATTAATTGAAAGCGGCGGAATTTTAAAATTGTTACCTGCCAATAAACTTAGTCAAAGTATAAACCCCATTGCATTTTCTGGTTGCCGGGTTTTGGATTTGCTCTCCTATAAACCGCAAACCGCTGATTTACCATGGATCTCAGGCCCAGAATCGTGGCTGGCAAAGTACTATCAAAACTGAGAAAATCCTTCCAATAATTTATTTAAAGCTTCCTGCGTTAATGCATGTATGGGATGATCAACCTGCAATGCCGTTCGTATGTTTGAAACCGGCAGTTTATTAAAATAAACATGCGCTTTTAAGTGCTGAAACACCTCCGAAAGATGATCCATACCTCTTAAATTTCCGGCCCTGCCGTCGGAAACCCCTATTAGTGCAATGCGCTTATGCAACCATAATTGGGGAGGTAATACATCTATAAATAACTTAAATATTCCGGGATAACTGCCGTTGTATTCCGGACAAACCACAATGCAATGAGTTGGATTTTGCAAATACTCCATTGCTTTATTTAGCAATGCTTCGGGCGGATTGGTATAGGATGTATTGGACGTTAATTCATGAATCCAAGAACTGTTTAAATCGAGCAGAGAGGACCTAATATTCATGGGTATTAAAAGAGATTGAACCCATTGGCACATTTTTAAGGTTTGACTGTTGGCCCGTTGGGTGCCCGAGATCACTAAAATTTGTTTCATGTTATTAACACATTAACATTCCTTGTAGGTCAATTGTTCAAAACTAGCCGTGGCACAGCGTGTCATTTTTTTATTTTTACAACCGTTCATGATTGATATTACCTGTTTGGGACACGCCTGCTATTTGGTAAAATTGGGGACTGTATCCCTGGTTTTTGACCCCTTCATACGTCCCAATCCTTTGGCCGCTCAAATCGACTTTAAAGCCCTACATGCAGATTACATTTTAATTTCGCACGGCCATGAGGACCATATTGCCGATGCGGTTGCATTAGCACAGCAAACCAACGCAAAGCTCATTAGCAATTGGGAAATTTGCCATTGGCTTGAAAAACAAGGACTGAGCCAAACCATTCCCATGAATATTGGAGGCAAATGGCGGCATCCCGAATTTTCTGTTAAATGCGTTAGTGCGGTTCATAGCAGCAGTTTACCGGATGGTACCTATGGGGGAAATCCCATGGGCTTTATAATTGAAAGCCCCTTAGGAAATTTTTATTTTGCGGGCGATACGGCCTTGAGTTATGATATGAAACTCATTGGAGATTACCGCCGCATTCAATTTGCCTTTTTACCCATTGGGGACCACTTTACCATGGGTGTGGACAATGCCCTTATTGCAACCGACTTTATTCAATGCGATACAATCATAGGCATGCACTACAATACATTTAAACCTATTGAAATAGATTCCGATGCCGCCGTAAAAAAATTTAAATCCGCCGGCAGAACCTTGCACCTCATTCCAATAGGCTCCAGTATTCAACTTTAGTATGGGAAAAATAATCACCATTGCCAACCAAAAAGGAGGTGTTGGAAAAACAACCACCTCCATAAATTTAGCGGCCAGTTTAGCTGTTTTAGAATACAAAACGCTTTTAATTGATGCCGATCCGCAGGGTAATTCCACCTCGGGGGTGGGTGTTGACCCAAGAACTCTTAAGGGAGGTTTGTACGAATGTACCATTCAGCAATCCGATCCCAAAACCTTTATATTAAAAACCGACACCCCGCATTTAGACCTATTGCCCACCAATGCCGACTTGGCGGGTCTGGAGATAGAACTGGTAAACCTTCCTCAAAGGGAATACCAAATGAAAAAAGTTTTGCAAGCCCTTAAAAACGAATACGACTTTATTATCATCGATTGTTGTCCGTCATTGGGTTTAATTGTTATCAACAGTCTGGTGGCTGCAGACAGCGTTTTAATTCCGGTTCAATGCGAATATTTTGCTTTAGAAGGCATGGGGCAATTGCTTCAAACGGTAAAGTTTGTTCAAACCCATTTAAATACCCAGCTCGATATTGAAGGCGTATTACTTACCATGTTTGATGGACGTTTACGTCTTGCCAATCAAGTGGTAGAAGAAGTAAAAATGCATTTTCAGGACATGGTATTTGATACCATAATTCAAAGGCTCACCAAATTGGCCGAAGCCCCCAGCTTTGGTAAAACCATTATTATGCACGATGCTTCCGGAAAAGGTTCAACCAATTATCTTAATTTGGCCCGCGAATTACTGCAACGCAACGGACTTACCAAATACACCTCCAGATCCAAAGCCAAAGAGGTTCCTCCCGAAGAACTCAATGAAAATGATTTATGAGTAACTCCAAAAAACAGGCCTTGGGCAGAGGTTTAGGGGCCTTACTCAACCAAACCGAAAAAGATCCCACCGCCCCCTTAACTTCGGGAACTGCAATTCAGGCTGGTCATATTGTTCCCATACCCCTATCGTATATTCAAACCAATCCGTTTCAACCCAGAACCGAATTTGATGAAGATGCCCTGCAGGAATTAACCGAAAGCATCCTGCAATTTGGCATTATTCAGCCCATCACCGTTCGTAAAATGGGCTTTGACCACTACCAGCTTATATCGGGAGAGCGTCGTTTTAGAGCCTCCCAACGCGCAGGATTAACTGAAATACCCGCCTACATTCGAATTGCCGACGATCAGGCCATGCTCGAAATGGCATTAATCGAAAACATTCAAAGGGAAAATTTAGACCCTGTTGAAATTGCTCTTTCCTACAAACGGCTCATGGACGAATGTCAGTTAACCCATGAAGCACTCAGCGAGCGGGTATCCAAACAGCGCAGCACCGTTACCAATTATTTGCGATTACTAAAACTTCCCATTCCCATACAAAAAGCCCTTAGAACAGGTGAATTAAGTATGGGACATGCTAAATCTCTGGTAAACATAGAACCCGAAGACCGAAAACTGGCCGTATTTGCATTAGTTTTAGAACAGGATTTATCGGTCCGGCAAATGGAAGCCTTGGCCCGTTCGGAAAAACACAAACCGGTTCAAAGCAACAAACAAAAACGCAAATCTCTTGCAACCGAAGATCAAATCATTTCAAAACAGCTTCATAAAGTTTTTGGAACCCGTGCCAGTTATTATAGGAATTTAAAAGGACAAGGTCGATTTTCTGTAACGTTTAAAAACGCACAGGAATTGCAACACCTGTTAAATTATTTTTCCCTTCAAATTCCGGAACCTTGAAAAACATTTTGATTCTTTCGGACAGCCATGGATTTTGGGACCCTGCCATTTTACCTCACATCAAGGCCTCCGATGAAGTATGGCATGCAGGAGACATTGGCAATACGGAGCTTTTTTTACAGTGGTGCAATTTAAAAACCCTGCGCATGGTTGCCGGAAACATTGACCAAATTGCCGTACAAAAAAAATGGCCGGATCCGCTTGTTTTTTTATGCGAACAAACCAAGGTTTTGATATGTCACAAAGGGGGAAAACCGGGAAATCCTCCTGCTTCAATTAAACCAAATTTAGTGGCCGATGCGCCCGATATACTGGTTTGCGGACATTCGCACCTCTGTCAAATTGCCCCCAACCGCCCCTATTCAAAATTTTTTATCAATCCGGGAGCCTGTGGTAAAGAAGGCTTTCATTTTATGAGAACCATGGTTACACTAAAAATTTCCGGAGGTGATATTTTCGATGTTGCTGTTATTGAATTGGGTAAACGATCCGCCGCATGATACCTTTAAAATCCCACTGGAACCCTCAAGACCTTGAACGATTTTCTAAATTTGAACGCAAGACTGTTCAGCATATTGATTGTATTGTATGGCAAAATCAAATTGAACCGGAACAAAGCATTGAAATTATAGACGCTTTGGCAATTACCTGGAACGATGCCAGTGTATTCGTATTAGCTGCCAATTCGGATGGAACCGGAATGACAACCTATGCCGATATCAACCAACATGTTTCTGGATTAGAGTCTCCCGATCCGCGCATTCGATTGTTCAGAGCGCGTGCCGATGCTACGCAATTGTGGAAAGATATTGTTGGACAAACCCTTTTAAAAATAGGATTAACTCCCGATACGGAACAATCTGGCCAGTATATTAACGACGGCATAGTGCTGCAATTCGAAACCGAATCCAGAGAAATTAAATTACATCCCTTGGATGGTTTAATTTTAGATTATTATGAATCCTAGTCATTGGTTTTTTTACCAAAAAAAATCTCCTATTTAAGCATGGTGAATACGTATCTTTAGGCATGTTTTGGAAGTTTTTAACCCGTTTTATCTGGAAGTTTAAAACTACCCTGGCATTATTATTAATTGCTTTTACGCTCTGGAGTGCATACCGGGTCAGTAAGATTGAAATGTCCTACGATTTTGCAAAAATTTTACCCGATTCAGATCCGGATTTTCAGGCTTATAAAAATTTTAAATCGCAATTTGGTGAAGACGGCGTTGTAATGGTTATCGGTGTGCGCGATTCCTTGTTTTTTAAACCCGATAAAATAAACGACTGGTACACTCTAACTCAAAATTTTAAAAACCTTAAAGGCATTCAAAATGCCATGTCGGTATTTACAGCCCTAAAAGGATCGCGCAACGATTCTTCCCAAACCATTAAAACAAGTGTTTTCATGAACGGTCCAATAAAACGATTGTCTCAAGCCGACTCACTTAAAAACGAACTCTTGCAGTGGCCCTTTTACAAACGAAAATGGTGGAACCCGGAACAACATGTTGTTTTACTAACCCTCAGTTTTACAAAAGAGTCGCTTAATTCGCCGGACCGATTAACGCTGATAGATCAGATTTTAGACAGCTGCCGCCGTTACGAAGTCAAACACCGAACCCAGCTGCATTATTCCGGAATGCCCTATCTGCGAACCCATATCATGAAAAAAAT
>CAWUNH010000046.1:0-7818 GCA_963923435.1 uncultured bacterium | reverse complement strand
TCCAATACTCCAACTCAGCGTTGTGAGCACTGCAAAAATTATCCCCAAACTCATGTACTTTGGGTTCTTGATCCAAACAGTGCCGTTCCCATTCGAATCAGTGTGCTGCCATGCTTAATCGCCAGAGGGAAATCGGAACTCATTCCCATACTTAAAATTTCAGCCTCCGGAATGCGCAGCTTTAACTGATGAAAAGTTTGTTGGGCATGCTGAAATTCACGTTCAATTTGTTCCATGTTTTGGGTTAAACTGGCCATGGCCATTATTCCTTTGATTTTAAGATGCGGAAATACAGCGGGATTGTAGTTGTTTAAAAAATGAAACAACTCGGAATCTGAAAATCCGAATTTACTGCTCTCGGTTGCAATGTGCAGCTGAATTAAAACCGATTGAATTTTATTTATTTTGGCAGCCTGTTTTTCAATTTCAACTGCCAACTCGATACGGTCCAAACTATGAATTAAATAGGTATAAGGTAATATGCGACTGACTTTATTGCGTTGTAAATGCCCAATAAAATGCCAACAAATGTCTTGGGGCAAGCGGGCCTGTTTTTGATGCAGTTCCTGAACGTAATTTTCTCCAAAATTTTTACATCCCGCATGGTAGGCATTTAAAATGACCGCTTCCGACTGCGTTTTTGAAACGGGCAGCAGTTGTGTTGTTTCGGGTATTTGACTTTTATAAAAAGCGTATCGCTCGGCAAAAGAATTCATTAGAATAGCGAATAAACACAGAGTGCACTCAAAAGTTTAGGTTCAACCCAAGTTGATTTTGGAGGCATTATTCGGTTGGCAAGCGCAACCTGTTTTAATTGCTGCATTGTAACCGGATGGAGCATAAATAAAATATCGGCTTTTTCATTTCGGATGAATTGAAGGCTCTGATCCAGCGATTTTACTCCGGGAATAAAAGATACCCGGGTATCGTTGCGCAAATCAAAAATTTGAAAAACCGGTTCAAGAATGCATTGGTTTAAAAGTTCCGTGTCCAGCCGGTCTTTTCTATAATGTTCCGATAAGGTCCAACAATACCAATGATTTTGTGCAAACCATACAAATTGACCCTGGTGTTTTGGGGCCTGGTACGCACGGATAGTTTCAAGATTTCCCCATTTTTGACATTCGGATTTTAACCGCTCAATATCCTGTTTTGCATTAATTTTAACCGCACGGTTGAACTCGTATATCCGCAATTGTTCTTCCGCAAAAAAAATTCCTAAATAATGTTCAAAAGGATGGGCTTCTGAACCCGACTTAGATTGCCATAATCGCGCTGAGGAAGCCGAACGGTGATGACCATCGGCAATATAAACAGCTTCCAGCGACTGAAATGCGGTTTGCCAGGCATTAATTACAACGCTGTCAAACACCGGCCATATCTGGTGGTATACGCCCTCAAAATCGTAGAATTGCGTTTCGGGTGCGGTTTGAGTTAAACGGTTAAGATGCCATTGAATGGAGGGCAGTTGCGGATAGGCAAACAATACCGGTTCGGCATTGAACCCGCAGACTTCTAAATACTGCTGTAACTTACGCTCTCGAGGCTCCAGGGTTTGTTCATGCGTTTTAATAATTCCGTTAAAATAATCGGCAACGGCAATACTGGCTATAATTCCGGTATAGGATTGTCCGTCTTTAATTTGACGGTAAATATAATATCCGGGAAGCTCATCTTGCTGGAGCGTTCCGGACTGAATAAAGGCTTCAAAGCGTTTTCGGGTTTTTTTTAACCGAGCCTCCGAACCAGCAGGGGTTGGTTTACCATCTGCTACATCGGGATGTATAACCTGTAAAAAAGAGGTGGGGTGTTCCTGCAGATGACGCTTTAATTCCAGGGGACTGTAGCGGTCGGGAGGATACGAAACCACTTCGGCAGCCGTCTTGCAATTAGGACGCAAGGCTCTGAAGGGGCGTATATCAGCCATTGGTGTAGGCCTGTAATAATAATTCGGCCAATTCCTGACCAATTCGTTCTTGCGCTTCTAAGGTGGCAGCACCAATATGCGGGCTCAACGCAATGCGGGGATGTCGCAAGAGAAACTCACTGGGCTGGGGTTCGTTTTCAAACACGTCTAAACAGGCATGGGCCACAATGCCTTGATCCAATGCTTCTATCAGGGCAGATTCGTTAATTACTCCGCCGCGTGCGGTATTAATTAGAACAACCCCCTTTTTTAATTGCTTTAGCTCTGAATGTCCGATGATTTCTCCACCCGGTACATGAAAGGTTATAACATCGGATGCAGCCCATACGTTTTCCAGTTGAACCGTTTGAACCTTGTACCGCAAAAGATTTTGAGCAACGGACCATTCCAATTCTACCTCATTAATGTTAGGATCGTAAACAGCTAAATGCATGCCCAGTCCGAGGGCTTTTTTTGCAACGGCTTGACCGATTCGACCAAATCCTATTATACCAATGGTTTTTCCATAAAGTTCAGTTCCCGATGCGTATCTTTTTTTTAATTCGTTAAAAGATTGGGTACCCTTTAAAGGCATTTCTCGGTTGCTTTGATACAAAAAGCGAACGGCAGAAAATAAATGCGCAAATACCAGTTCGGCAACCGACTGACTTGAGGCAGCAGGTGTATTAATAACCCGAATGCCTTTTTTATGAGCGTATGCTACATCTATATTGTCCATGCCTACACCGCCGCGGGCAATTATTTTAAGTCCAGGACAAGCCTCGATAAGGTCTTGACGAACTTTGGTGGCGCTTCGAACTACCAGGGCTGTAATTTCATGGGCGTTGATGTACTGGATTAATTCGTTTTGAGGAATCGACTGCGTTACCACATGACAACCTGCGGCATTAAGCCGAGCCAATCCTGCAGCATCGATACCATCATTGGCAAGTATATTTTTTTTCACGATTCAAAATTAGATATTTAAGATTAAATCTCCTCTTTATATTTACACTCCAAAAACCCTTGCAGGTTTTTATTATCTTTATAAATGATATGAGTACAGGACTTACGCCACGAAATACAGATTACAGCAAATGGTACAACGATTTAGTAGTGGGTGCGGATTTGGCCGATCACAGTGCCGTACGAGGCTGCATGGTAATTAAACCTCACGGATATGCCATTTGGGAAAACATGCAGCGTGCATTAGACGATATGTTTAAAGCCACCGGTCATGTTAATGCCTATTTTCCTTTATTTATTCCTAAACATTTATTTGAAGCTGAAGAAAAAAACGCCGAAGGATTTGCAAAAGAATGTGCCGTTGTGACACATTACCGTTTAAAAAACGATGCACAACATCCGGGTAAGCTAATAGTAGATCCCGAGGCCCGATTGGAAGAAGAACTTGTGGTTAGACCCACCAGCGAAGCAATCATTTGGAACACCTATAAAAACTGGATTCAGAGTTACCGCGATTTACCCATTTTAGTGAACCAGTGGGCCAATGTAGTACGTTGGGAAATGCGTACCCGATTGTTTTTACGTACGGCTGAATTTTTATGGCAGGAAGGTCATACCGCCCATGCCACCGCAGAAGAAGCCCTTGCAGAAACCCGACAGATGCTGGAGGTGTATGCCGAATTTGCAGAAACCTGGATGGCAATTCCGGTATTAAAGGGCGTTAAAACGCCTCAGGAACGATTTGCTGGAGCCGACGATACGTATTGTATAGAAGCGCTTATGCAAGACGGAAAAGCCCTTCAGGCAGGCACCTCGCATTTTTTAGGACAAAATTTTGCAAAAGCGTTTGATGTGAAATTTGCTACCAAAGACGGAACCTTGGACTATGTTTGGGCAACCAGCTGGGGTGTTAGCACCCGGCTTATGGGAGCGCTCATCATGAGTCACAGCGATGATAAAGGATTGGTTTTGCCTCCCAAATTAGCCCCCCTGCACGTAGTTATAATTCCCATTTACAAAGGCTTAGCAGAACTGGAGCAGATTATAAAAGCTTGTGAACCCTTAACGACCGAGCTGAAAAAAAAGGGTTTACGAATTAAATTGGATACCCGAGATACGCAACGCCCCGGATGGAAATTTGCGGACTATGAGTTAAAGGGCATACCCGTTCGGGTGGCGGTTGGTTTAAGAGATTTGGCTCAGGAACAAATTGAAATTGCTCGAAGAGATACCGGAGTTAAAGAAACGGTAAAGCTAAAAGAAGCCTCGTCCCATATCATGCAAACTTTGGATTCCATTCAACAGCAGTTACTGGAAAATGCCAGAGCTCGTCAAAAATCCATGACCCACTACGTGGATGATTATGCAACCTTTAAAAAAATACTGGATGGTCCGGGCGGCTTTATTTATGCCCATTGGGACGGTAGTTCCGAAACGGAAAGCCGAATTAAAGAAGAAACCAAAGCCACCATTCGATGCATTCCAATAGACAATCCCCAGGAATCGGGTTATTGTGTTTATTCAGGAAAACCCAGCTCGCAACGTGTGGTATTTGCACGGGCCTATTAAATTGTAAAACATGTCAAACCAAGAGACCCTTCTTAAACTGTTACAAGAAAAGTCCTCCATGAAACAGGATGTGTATTTAAAAACACAAACTGTTTTTGACGAATTGCGCAATCATTTAAAAAAAGAATGCGAGGGGCTAAAAACGGCCCTATCAACATTGGACAAACGTGTGCGAATTGAATTTAAAGACATTGGATTACAATCTATGTACATCAAAGTTGCAGGCGATGTGTTGGATTTTCAAATGCACACCAATGTTTTTACCTTTGAGCCTTCTCATCCGATTCACAAACATTCCTATCTGCGATCCAATCCATATAACGGCTATTGCGGTATTATTAGCATCTACAATTTTTTAGCAGATTCCTATAAATTTAACCGTTTGAATGACATGGGATATCTCATTGCACGCGTATTCATAAACCGTGAGGGACGCTTTTGGATAGAAAGCAAAATTAAGTCGATTCAAAAATACTCCAGTTTTTCGGAGGCCACTATAGAATCTGCCGATTTGCAAAACATTATCTACGAATTGGTGGTATTTGCCATAGAATTTGATTTGTATACACCGCCCTTTGATCAGATGGCCCAGGTAACGGTGGCCGAATTACAGGAAAAAGCCTCGGCAACCGCGCTTAGAACCGGCAAACGCCTTGGATTTATGGGAAGTTCCGGTTCGGATTTTACCATTGAAGATGTTAGCAGCCTCTGATACGCAAGCCTTTAAAAAAATTATTATTATTGGCCCAGCCTATCCTCTTAGAGGCGGTCCGGCTGTTTTTAACGAAAATTTAGCACTTCACTGCCTGAATTCAGGAATACCCACCGAATTGGTATCTTACCGTTTCCAATATCCCAAAATTTTATTTCCGGGCAGCAGCCAGTTAAACGCCTCTGCCCCACCCAAAGATTCCATAAAACGCAGCGCACTAATACACACTCTAAATCCATGGAGTTGGTGGAAAACCGCCCGGTACATTAAAAATCAAAAACCCGACCTGGTATTAATTCGGTTTTGGTTGCCATTTTTTGCACCGGCCCTGGGTACAATTGCCCGAATGCTTCGAAAACACACCACCGTGTTGGCCCTAACGGATAATGTTGTGCCACATGAAAAACGGCCGGGCGACCGGAGTTTAACAACCTATTTTTTAAATTCATGCTCGGGTTTTTTAACCATGAGCGATCGGGTGTATCTGGAATTAAAAAACTGGCCGGTGCATAAACCCATTGTTCAAACCCGCCACCCCCTTTACGAAACCTATGGTCCTGCATTGAGCCGGTCCCAGGCCCGTAAAAAACTTAATATAAATTCTGATGCTGAAGTGGTGTTGTTTTTTGGCTTAATCCGGGCATACAAGGGTTTAGATTTGTTGATTGAGGCCTTTAACCGATCCGCTGCTGAAAACCCCCGTTTGGTATTGTTAATTGCCGGAGAATGTTATGAAAATGCACAATGGTATCAAAATTTAATTTCAAAATCGGCTTTTCATAATCGAATTGTTTGGCATAACCGATTTATAGATGACGCGGAAATTCCTTTGTATTTTTCTGCTGCTAACCTATCGGCTCAAACCTACCGAAATGCCACCAACAGCGGCGTTAGCATGCTGGCATATTTTTACAGAGTGCCGCTTTTGGTAACCGCAACCGGTGGGTTACAAAGCATTGTTCCACATGAAAAAGCGGGGTTTTGCGTTCCGGTTAATGTTTTAAGCATTGCCGAACACCTGGATCGTTATTTTAAGGAGGGGCTTGAAACCCAATTTAAAACAGCGCTGGAATTTGAACGGCAAAAATACAGCTGGAACCAATTCCTTGGGTCGCTGCAGGAATTGTATAAAATGGTAACAGGATCATTAAAACCTGAATTATTTGTTGAAAACAAATAGGGCAACCTAGCGCTTAAGAATTTACATTTAGTTATCGGAACGGCCTATGGCTTTACAGGTTAACATACACGACATTTTAGGACAATTGTACCAACACCGCGATTTGGTATCGCATTTGTTTGCAAATCGAGAACGCGTGACCCTTCAGGAACTATTGGCAACCGGTAGTTTAAATCAGGATCAGTATTTAAAATTAAAATCCCTCGATTTAATATACGATTACGAAGGCATTATCAGTTTAAACGATGCGGTAGTTAGTATGTTTGAGGAATTTATGGAAATTGGCGAAGTAACGCCGGGACTTGTCCGAGATTACATGAATGAGTTGCAAAGACAGTTAATCTTTTACAACGATTTACGTGAACAACGGTTTTTAAGGGGCGTAAAAAAATATTTAAAACGAATTGATGTGTCGCTCAGTCGTGAAATTATTAAACTCCAAAAAAACGTAGACGATACCTATAAAAACGAATCCAACTACCGTGTAAAAATTCAGAAACTGGAAGATTACCGTGAAAAACGCGACACCATCATAGAATTCATTAAAAAAACACATATACTCATAGATACCAATCGAAAGTTATTTAATTTGAGTAACGATTCGGAATTGTTTGGCATTGTTTCTGCCCTCAAACACAGTTTGATTGAAAACCTGGACTATTTGATTGAAATACAAACCGACATCACCGATTACATAAATAAAATTCAGTTGCAGCTGGACAGCTACCTTAAAGCGCAACAACTAAAAGAAATTAAAGACCGGGGTCAACTGTATTACCAAACTAATTTTAAAAATACCGTAGCGTTAGTGAGCAGCTTGCGCCACAATAATGTAAAAAGTCCCCGAACACGAATTTCTGTAAATTCTCTTTTTACGGATGAGGGACACATTCTCTGTCAAAAAATTGCAGAAAAATATAAACTCAGCCGCTTATTATCGCGCGGAATTGCCGACAAGCTTTCCGGAAATTATAAAGAAAAAGCCCTGGAACAGCAAATTAAACTGGATACAGAGCGCCTGGTAGATCGTTTTTTAAAACAAGACAAACAAAATTTATTTCTATATCTGATAGACTATAAATTTCCTAAAGCTATTGGGGATGTTGGGCTCGAAGACCGCCTTTCGCTGTTTGTAGAAATTGCCATGGAATACCAAACTCAAATGGATTTTAAATACCGACTTGAGTATTATAAATACACCGACTCTGAACAGAAACAAAAAACCATTGGTTACACCTTAATTGTTCCGCCAAATTCAAAAAAACAAAAAAAGACAACTCTTATAAAAACCGCTTAAGCATGCTAGCAGAAGATTTTAATTTGCCTAAACAAACCCATACCATATTTTCAATTATGGCACGCGGGCATTTCATTTCAAGCAATGGCACCCGCGATGGAATGAACCGTTTATACGATATTGTTAACCATCCCGATTATTTTGACCGTTTGCAAGCATACTTTAATATTATTCATTATCAAATTGAG
>CAWUNH010000045.1:0-7883 GCA_963923435.1 uncultured bacterium | reverse complement strand
CTTTAGAATTTGCCTGATAGGTCCCAAAGGGTAAATCCACTACAACCAGGGCACGGTCTACCGCCCGTATCACACTGGAGGCATGGTAAATCATTTGATCCAATGTTATGGGAAGGGTGGTTTCATGACCCGCCATAACATTACTGGCACTGTCTCCCACTAAAATAACATCAATACCCGACTGGTCTATGATTTTGGCCATGGTATAATCGTAGGCCGTTAACATGGCAATTTTTTGACCACGTTTTTTCATCTCCAGCAAAACGTGGGTGGTTATTTTTTTTGGATGGGAAACCGGCATTCCTTTTTGGAATGTGTTTTTT
The DNA here is from genome assembly GCA_963923435.1 of uncultured bacterium. Classification (GTDB taxonomy): domain Bacteria; phylum Bacteroidota; class Bacteroidia; order B-17B0; family Aurantibacillaceae; genus Aurantibacillus. Next base: position 7,560 of record CAWUNH010000045.1, on the reverse strand, counting down.
AATACTGAGAAAATCCCTGGCGCTCGCTAATGCGATGTTCTATAAGCAAACCCACACAGGCAGAATTGGCGCTTTTAGTATCGGATTTTTCTGCAGCACCTTTAGGCACCGTTACCTCAATTAATAATTGACGGGTGGTGGCACTTTGAAATTCAAACACCTGAGTACCCTCCGATTTTAAATTATCAAATAATACCTCATTGGTTCTAACATCAAAAATTTTATAATTAACCTTGTCCCCAATAACGGTTTCACAACAAACCGAAATTCGGTAGTCCATGCCCTTGTATATTACACATCTTAATTTTGATACATCGCCTTGTTTAAAAAGGCCGCTTTTACTTTGAGCATTGTATTGCCATTCTTTACCCTTAGATTTGGTTTTTACATCACAATGGTTTCTGTGAAAATCAGAACAAGCGGCAGACTGAGCACTTATCTGAATTGCAAACAATAAAATTAATATTGATAAAACTGATTTCATGGCGATTAATTGATATGGGTGTATTTGTCACGCAGAGAAGCTACCTCTGCTGCAATTTCTTTAAAGTTTGTTTCACTCATAATGAGCTGTTTTTGCTGAGTTCCTCCCAATACGGTTGTTTCTGAGTTGGATTTAACCGTTGCTAAATCCTGTTCTTTTATTTTTTGAAATGCCCGATACAAATTTTCTAAATCTTTGCGGGTATTGTCTATCATTGCATTGCCTTCGTATTTTTTCATGTAATCTATTATATTTTCAAGCGCATATTTTTGATCTGCAATACGTTCTGAAGCCGGGCTATTGGGTTTAAATTGTACCAAATTGCAAGCAATGTGCATGCTTTCAATCCAACCGCCAGCCATAATTAATGCAATAGTGGGGCCTTGTTTTGAGTTTTCAAGTGCTGAAAACGAGCTGAAATAAATATCGTCGGTAATAACCGATAGGGAATCCGACTTGGAAACATTTTGTTCAAGGCGTTTAAGCTGTTCGTTAGAAATTGCCGATGACAAACCCATTTGATCTCCCAGTTGTTTTACCGATTTAAAATATTTTAAAGTTTCTGATCCAATTTCAAAAACACTGCAATAGCTTAAATCGCAGCTGTAAATGCCAAAATTAAGTGCCTTTTGAGAGGCTTCGTTATAGGCGTTTAAGTTTGAAGAGGGATTTAAAAAACCAGTGTTTTTATTGGATTTACCGCCCAGCATTTTAATAAACTGCAGCATCTCGCCCGGAGAGGGTACCTGGATGTCGATGGAAGGCGCTTGGGCCGTTTCTGTGGAACTGGCATTGGCACTGGCATCCATCAAATCATCGGTAGCGTTGCTGGAGCTGCAGGAGGTTATTAATAAGACCCCCATAAATCCCATTATTAAAATCAGGCTTTTAATGTTAATGTGTTTCATAGTCATAATTATTTAGATTTTAAAACTTCCGATACCAGTTTAGCGGCTTCATGAAATTCAACTGCAGAAAAAACCTTTAAACCCGAATCGTCGATTAATTTTTTGGCTAAATCGGCATTGGTGCCCTGTAAACGAACAATTATTGGAACCTGAATATTGCCCATATTGGTATAAGCATCTACCACCCCCTGGGCTACGCGATCGCAGCGAACAATGCCGCCAAAAATATTTACCAAAATAGCTTTTACATTGGAGTCCTTTAAAATAATACGAAAGGCCTTTTCCACGCGTTCGGCATTTGCGGTACCACCCACATCTAAAAAGTTAGCCGGTTCGCCTCCGCTTAATTTAATTAAATCCATGGTAGCCATAGCCAATCCGGCACCGTTTACCATACAACCCACATTGCCTTCCAGCTTTACATAATTCAGTTCTGCATCTTTGGCTTCTACATCGGTCGGATCTTCTTCTGAAATATCACGCAGAGCGGCAAATTCGGGGTGGCGGTACAATGCGTTATCATCAAAAGTTACTTTACTGTCTACGGCAATAATCCGGTCGTCACTGGTTTTTAAAACCGGGTTAATTTCAAACAAAGATGCGTCTATTTGAGAATACGCATTGTACAAAGCTGTTACAAACTGAACCATTTGCTTAAAAGCAGCTCCGCTTAAACCCAGATTAAAAGCTATTTTTCTGGCCTGAAACGGTTGAAGTCCGAGGGTTGGATGCACCGGTTCTCTCCAAATTTTTTCCGGAGTGGTTTCCGCAACCTGTTCAATATCCATTCCTCCCTCGGTACTGTACACGATGGTATTACATCCTTTTGCGCGGTCTAAGAGAACGCTCATGTAAAATTCCTTATGCGGATTTGGACCGGGATAATAAACATCTTGGGCAATTAAAACCTTGTGTACTTTTTTACCTTTAATTCCGGTTTGTGGGGTAACCAATTGCATTCCTAAAATCTGACCTGCTTTCTCACGAACCTCGTCAATAGATTTAGCCAGTTTTACCCCACCGCCCTTACCTCGGCCACCGGCATGAATTTGTGCTTTTACGACCACCCAATTGCTGTTAAACTGGGTTTTCATGGTTTGTGCAGCATCTACGGCCTGCTCAACAGTTTCTGCAATAATTCCCTCTTGTATAGAAACTCCAAAAGATTTTAATATTGCTTTTCCCTGATATTCGTGAATGTTCATTTTTAATTATTTTGCAGATTGTCGAACTAAGGTTATTGTGCCTTTCTTTTGTTCAATGGCAACATTGTCAACGCCCTTTAATTCAATGATGTACATGTAAACACCCGATGGAAGATTTTTTCCATTGCCTTCTGTTCCATCCCAAAAAATGTTTGCGTTTCCATTGTCATCGTGTTTTTCTGCACTGTACACCAAATTTCCGTAACGGTCGTAAATATGCGCATTAACATGGTTTATACCCGAAACATTCGTTAAATAATAGGTGTCGTTAATGCCATCGTTGTCCGGTGTGAAAATAGTTGGAATGGAAAAGCTTACAGCCGACTCTAGGATAATAACCACCGAAGACGAAGCCAGGCATTTTCCACGACCCGAATAAGCTACCACGGTATAAGTACCGGGAGCCGAATACGTAACCTGTGGTTTTTGAAGTACATCGGTTGTGGTTGGTACGCCACCGGAGGCAGTTCCACTAACAATTCCCGTTACATTGGAAATACTGGTTCCAAACTGCCATTTGGTGGTTATACTGGATGTAATACTTCCAGCAGCAGCATTGTTGGTAAATACAATGGTTTTAGGTGCAAAATCTTTAATAACCGAGGGTGTAAAGCCGGCTGACATGGTGCCGTTACGAACGCTGAATACTTTGGATGGGGCCAAACATCCGGTTACTGCATTTTCAACAGTTAGCGTAAAATCACCTATGGATGTAATGGTTGGATTTAACGCCGAAAAACTACTCATTAAGCCTCCCGTTGGAGCGGTCCATGTGTAGGATCCAGATCCTGAAACATTTGCAACAGTGGGTGTAACCAGAACACCGTTTTCACCGCATTCGATATTATATGCCGTAACGGTTGCAATAAGCGTGGGGTAAATGCTGCCATCTCCCACCGATAATGTCGTATAGGATACACAACCGTTGTTTAAGTCTTTAGCCATTAGGGTATAATCCCCTACGGTGTAGGCCGAATAGGTAGAACTTGAACCCAGTGAGGGTTGAGGGGTGGGACCCGTCCAAACATGACCTTCTACCGGTTGAGAAATGGTAAAAATTGAGTTGGGCGGAATGTTAGTGGTACTTTGGTTAGTCAGAGTAATGGTTGGGTTTTTACAGGTTAAACTGTTAATACCAATTGCGGAAATTAAGGCCTTTGGTGGATAAATGTTTTGATAAATGGCCAGGGTTGTCGTGGAACGGCAAAGACTGCTGTTGTCGGTAAGGGTTAAAGTGAAAATTTTAAGCGGTGACAAAGAGGGTGCCAGCGTGGTATTATTGGATACCAGCAGGGTATGGGTTGCAACATTTACCGGATTTCCGGAGTTTCCAAGATAGGTCCAGGCATTTGAAATATTGGGCGTTTCAGATAAATAATCTAAAATGGTGGAGGTTGAATCGCAGGTTAAAATCCGACGCGGAACAATGACCGAATCAATGCTGGGCGCTATGGTATTTAATAATACTGCAAAACTAACGCGCGAGTCGCAGTTTGATCCATTGTCGCGTACAACTGCCATCCACATTCCTGGAATGTTAATGGTTTGTGTAATTCCTGTTGGATTTAATGGACCGTTCGGTAAAACAGTATTTCCTCCGGGCGCAATCCAGGTATAGGAAAGCGGTGCTCCGGGCTGGGGATTGGACTGGGCATTTTGAATGTTAATGGTCGTTACACTCTTGGTAGAGCAACCCAAAGTATAATTGGTTGTGCTTTGGAGGGTGTAGGTGGGTAAGTTAGCCCCATTAAATCCGACGGTAAAGGTTTTGGTTGTAGAGCAGCCGTTTGCATTGTTAAACAATACATACGTGTAAACAGAGGTGGCATTAATGCCGGAGGGTGGCACAAAAGGAACCACATTTAAATTGGAATTGAACGGATTGCCTCCACCGGGTGGAATTACAGAATGGGTTATGTTTACACTGGGATTAACGGCGGTTAGCGTAACCTGTTGCAAGGATACCGAGCAGGTAACATTTTGAAAGGTTGGAGACAATGCCGATTGGGGCGCCGTAGTGTTTATCCCCACAGATATTGTTTTTGTTAATGTACAGCTGCCTGTATTTTGAGCGGTAATGGTTATAGTCCCAACGTTAGAATACGTTAGAGCAATGGCTGTACCCACAAAAGGGGCCAAACTCAGCGACTGCCAGGTGTATGAATTTGATGCAGAACCGGCTACTGAAACGGTGGGATTGGGCTGAGCACAGGTCAATGAAACCGTGGTTAAATTGGGGACAATGGAAAACGTTACAGGAACCGAAGCATTGGTTATGGTAAATTGGTATGCCGAGGTACAAGATCCTGCTGCCACAACAACATCATAAGTTCCGGGGGCTATTCCACCGGTAAAAGACATTGCCGGATTGTTAATACATTGTGTTCCGCTGGGCACCCCGGCGTACATACTGTAGGTTTGAGCCACGCATTGACCCAGCCAGGTGAGCGAATACTGGGGTGTAGGATTGGTGTTTGGATAAAAATTTACACCAAAAAATACCCCGTTGGTGGGACTTCCAGTACAGCCCAATTGTACGATGGTTGGATTGGCAATACTGGGCATGGCGTTTACCGTAACCGTACGCACTGTTACCTGAGTGGTAGAGGTATTACTGGCTGTACCTGCTGTAATGATGGAATACGTTGTTGTTATGGTTGGCGAAACCACAAAGGAGGTTATTGTACCTGAAATGGTAGCGCCGCCCGGATTTAAGGTATGACCGGTTATGTTGGTTAGGGTTGAAGTGGGCGTAATGGCTAAGGTTTGACCGGCACAAATACTTTGTGCCATGGATTTGAAACCGGAAGCAATCAGGAGAATAAGAATTATTTTTTTCATAGGTTTAAAGCGAACCGCCCCAGCAGGGGCGGTTTAAAATTACTAAATATGTGTGATATTAACGAGTTAATGTGAGAGTTCCTTTGATGTCTTTATCTGTAGTGCCGTCCGCTTTAATGGCCTGCAAGACATAGAAATACAATCCGGAAGGTACGGCCGAGCCGCTTTCCGTAGTGCCGTCCCATGTGATTTCTTTTGATGTTCCAACATCTTCCTTGTTTTGATAAACGATGTTACCGGTACGATCAAAAATTACAATTTTAAAACTCTTCATGTTGGAGGAGCGTATGAAAAACAGATCGTTGATGCCGTCGTTGTTGGGCGTAAAAATATTCGGAACCGTATAGGAAGAGGCAGCGTCGACCACAATGATTTTTTGAGTGCTTGACAGACAAGAACCTTTATTGGAGTACAACGTAATGGTATAGGTTCCCGGTGCCGTATAGGTTACCGAGGACTTGGTGTTGTAACTAAAGGTAGAACTGCTGCCGTTACCGAAATTAAATACTGAGGCAATTTTGGAAGTGTCTCCGGCTCCGGTTGATGAGTTGTTGGTGAGGTTAACAACTAAGGGGGCCGTTCCTTTTTGAACACTGGTACTAAACGAGGCCGTCATATTATTATTGGTCGTTACATCGCCTTCTGCATTAATCACACATCCGGAAGTTAAATTTTCAATCAGTACCGGATAGGTACCTGGCAGGTTGGTGATTAAAAAGGGTTTACCGTTAAGTGTTGAAGTTTCAGCGCCCGAAACAGGTGTCCAGGTGTAGGATAAAACATCGGTAGTCGCGCTGGTAACCACCAAAGTTATGGTAGCATCCTTACCGCAATCTAAGACTGCACTAACATCGGTAGATTGCAGCTGAGGAAAAATAAAACCATCTTTAATTTCATAGGTTGCATCTGAAAGACAGCCGTTGTTAAGGTCTTTAGCTGTAATGGTATACGTTCCGGGATACATAGCAGTATAGGTTGTGCTTGCTCCTAAAGAATTGGAAGGTGGGGGTCCCATCCATACATGTCCAACTACCGGCAGGGTTGGCGGCAATAATGGAGGTTGGTTGGAAGGTATTTTGGTTTTGCTGTTATTGGTTAATACCAAGGTGGGCGTTTTACATGAAAGCGTGTTAAAGGGACTTACAATACTTGCCGAAGGGGTAAAAATATTCTGGTAAATATTTAGGGTGCGAGTGGTAATACACAAATTGCTGTTATCCTTTAAAGAAATGGTATAGGTATTGATAAGCGTTGTGTTGGGCTTGGTAAAATCTGCGCTAACCGTTAAGGAATTGCTTTGTAAAACATTGGTTAAATAACTCCATTCAGAGGTTATGTTAGGAGTTAAACTAATCGCTTTAATATCAACAGAAGGCGTATCACAGGTTAAAATTATTCTGGGAACCAAAAGGGTGTCTAAGCTGGGTCCAAATTTATTGTCTACAACTGTAAATGGTAGTTTGGTCGTACATCCCCCTACATTGGCACGCACCACAGCCGTCCAGGTGCCGGCAGAATTAACCGTAAACTGATTGGTTGCAGATAAATTGCCTGCTGGCAAAACCGAAGAGGTTGGAGGACCCTGAATTGTATACGTAACCGGCCCTCCTCCGGCATTACCATTTACCAATTGAATGGTTGCCACACTTTTAGTAGAGCAGCCCAAAGTAAAGTTTTGCGGACTAACCAAACCAAAGGTTGGAAATATATCGTTGGAGCTAACAGTAAATTGCTTGGTGGTAGTACAACCGTTGTTTCCATTGACCGATACCAAGGTGTATACCCCGGGGGATCCTGGAGGATAGCTGCTGGGCAGGGTTTGACTCACAAAACTTCCTCCCAGTGGAGTTAAAATAATGTTGGATACGTTGGCATTTAAATTCGATACGTTTACGGTAACATTATTTACGGCCGTATTGGAGCAGGTAATGTTTTGAAAGGTTGGAGATAAGGCAACATTGGGTGCAATCGTATTGTTAACCACAATCAACGTGCGGGTTGCAGGACATAGCGTATTGGGGTCCATTCCTGTAATAATATAAGTTCCTGGCAGGGTAATTTGGGCGTTTTGGGTAAAAAAATTGGCGGCACCGGATTGCCAGGTAAACGAAAGGGCTCCGTT
>CAWUNH010000044.1:0-7924 GCA_963923435.1 uncultured bacterium | reverse complement strand
GAAAAGGGGAGGGCGGCACAACAACAAGGCCTTGGTATAGGCATGTTGTGGGTTGGCAAAAACACTTTGAATGGTTCCTGTTTCAACGCATTCGCCCCGACGTAAAACCATAACCCGATTTGCAAATTCAGCCACCATTGGTAAATCGTGCGTAATAATTAAAATACTCATGCCGCGCGATTTCTGTAAAGATTTTAAAAGATCTAAAATTTCTTTTTGAACGGTTGGATCTAACGCTGTGGTGGGTTCATCGGCAATGAGAATACTTGGTCGACCTGCAATTGCCAGTGCAATCATAATCCGTTGTTTTTGTCCTCCAGAAAGTTCGTGTGGATAGCGGTTAAATACAGATTCGGGATCGGGAAGTAAAACTTCTTTTAATAGAGAAAGACTCGCATCTCGGGCCTGCTGATGGTTAAAACGCAAACGCCTGCGAAACACATCGTAAAGTTGAAAGCCACAGGTTAAAGAAGGGTTGAGCGCCGAGAGAGGTTCCTGAAAAATCATTCCCAATTCAAGGCCACGGTATAAATTTAAAGCCTCTTCAGTGCTTGCATGCAGCGCAACGGGTTTACCGGATTTAGAATGCAAAACCACAGTTCCATGTGTAATTTTTATATCGGATTGGGTAAGTAAACCCATGATGGAAAGTGCCGTTAGAGATTTTCCGGAACCGCTTTCTCCCACCAGGGCCAAGGTTTCGCCTTGGTTTATACGAAACGAAATACCTTTAACCAAAGCCAACCAATCGGGGTTTTTTCTAACCGAAATCTCCAAATCGGTCACTTCTAATACACAATCGGAAGCCATCAAGACTTGGTGGTTTTAAAGGAGCTGTTTAATTTAGAATTTTGTTTATGACGCTGTAAATCGCGCTTTGTTTTTTTTTCTAAGTTTAATTTTAAAGCCTTTGTTAAATCGGTTTGTGTTTGATTGGCAATGCAAACAACTACAAAAAGCACATCGGCCAATTCATCGGCCAGTAATTTTTTTTGAGCGCCTTTTTGATAGGACTGTTCCCCGTATGTACGCGATAAAATTCGGGCAACCTCACCCACTTCTTCTGTAAGTTGCGCTAAATTGGTCAGCGGATTAAAGTATCGAACTCCGTATGTTTTTATCCAAGCATCTACGGTTTTTTGCAATTGATGTAGGGTCATGTTTTATTGGAATGAACAATGCGTTGAGGCAATGCAAAGTGTAATTTTTTGGATTGAAATAATGCAATAAGGCCACCCATTAAAACGCTCTCATCTTCGTTTACAGAATGCGCATTTACAAAAGCCCTTACATGAAATTGCAATTGCCCGTCAATAATTTTACCAAAATACAATTGCGGTTCGGGATGTTTTAACACCAGGGGATTTTTGTTCAGGAAGTCGTTAACCCATTCTTGAATTTGATGCAAGTCTTCGGTTAATGAAATAAAAAAAATCAATTCTGTTCGAAGCTGTCCGCATCGGCTATGATTGATAATGGTTCCGTTGGACAATGCGCCGTTGGCGAGTATTACCGTTTTGTGTTGTGCTGTAATTAAGAGGGTATTAAAAATCTGTATTTCTTTAACTTCCCCGGTTATAGTTTGTGCCTCAATAACATCCCCCACTTTAAACGGTTTAAACAAAAGAATTAAAACGCCCCCGGCAAAGTTAGATAAGGCACCCTGCAGAGCCAAGCCAATGGCCAAACCCGCAGCGCCTAAAAGGGTTACCAGTCCGGCGGTATTAAGTCCCATGATTCCGGCTCCGGTTATAATAAAAAAGATTTTAAATAGGGCACTGGTTAAACTGCGTAAAAAAGTACGTAGCCCAGGCTCGGCATCCCTCCGGCTGAGAATGCGTTCCAAAACACCAACCAGCCGGTTACTGATTTTCCAGCCCAAGAGTATAATGGCAATACCTAAAATCCATTGTGGTAATGCATCAACAAGATGCGATCCTAAATTTTGAAAATATAGCAGCAAGCCGTCTTTGCTGATGGTAATGTTTTGGCCAAGGGGCATTGGAATTACGGGCTTTGACATGGAGCAAATCTAATATTTAATTATTATTAAACTATCGGGCAGCATTATACGTTAATTTTACGCAGCAATATGTCGTATGCGAGTTTAGAATCGTTGCTTTTGGATCTTGAAAAACAAGGGCAACTTAAACGTATTACAACGGAGGTTGATCCCTATTTAGAAGTATCGGCCATACAACTAGAAAACTACCAACGGGGGGGGCCGGTGTTGTTGTTTGAAAACGTAAAAGGATCGCGGTACAGAACGGTTGCTAATTTATTTGGATCACAGGCGCGAACCGAATGGATGTTTCGATCTACACTCGAGCCGGTGCAACAACTTATTCGTTTGCGCAATCAACCGCTTGAAGCTTTTAAAACACCCTGGAAATCGCTCAAATTGGTTTCGCACGCATTGAATGCACGTCCGCAGCGCGTTAGCGTTTCGCATTTTAATGAAATTTCAATTCACGAACTTCCTCAAATTCAACACTGGCCCATGGATGGCGGGGCTTTTATAACCTTGCCCCAGGTATATTCAGAAGATCCCGAATGCTTGGGAATTGCCCATTCAAATTTAGGCATGTACCGAATTCAGTTGAGTGGCAACGCGTATGTACCCGATTGTGAAATCGGCTTGCATTATCAATTGCACCGAGGTATCGGCATTCATCAAACCAAAGCGCGTCAACGTCAGGAACCTTTAAAAGTAAGCGTTTTTATAGGAGGCCCGCCGGCGCATACGATAGCGGCGGTTATGCCCCTTCCGGAGGGTATGAGCGAAATTAATTTTGCTGGTGTATTGGGACAACGCCGTTTTCGTTATACGTATTTAGATGGATTTTGCGTTTCGGCAGATGCCGACTTTGTTATTACGGGCACGGTTGCCTCCGAGGATGTTAAACCGGAAGGACCTTTTGGAGATCACTTGGGATATTACAGCCTTCAGCACCCATTTCCGGTAATGAAAGTTCATAAAGTTTATGCCAAACCCCGGGCTATTTGGCCTTTTACTGTAGTTGGCAGGCCTCCACAAGAAGATACCAGTTTTGGCAACTTTATTCACCATTTAACCGGTTCTGCAATTTCACAAGAAATACCGGGCGTTCGCGAAGTGCATGCGGTCGACGCAGCCGGGGTACACCCCCTGTTATTAGCTGTTGGCTCTGAGCGGTATACACCGTACTTAAATTCTACTCGACCCGCAGAATTATTAACCCAAGCCAACCGAATTTTAGGAACCGGTCAACTCAGTCTGGCCAAGCACCTGTTTATAGCAGCGCCAGATGAATCCTTGGCCAACAGGACCTTAAATTGTAAAAATCCGGCAGAATTTATTCAACAGGTATGGGAACGCATGGACCCCAATCGCGATTTTCATTTTTACACACAAACTTCTATGGACACACTGGATTATTCTGGCGACGGATTAAATTCTGGAAGTAAATTGGTGATTGCAGCCAATGGTCCAAAAATGCGTAAACTCCGTTCGGACTTACCCCTTACTTTACAAAACAACTCATTGTTTACCGAACAGCACATGATTTTTTCCGGTGTGGCAATGTTACGTTATGAAGGAACTAGTTTTAACGAGGTTTTGGAATGGCTTAATAAACATGCATCGGAATGGTCCGGATTGGCTCAACTGGTTATTTACAACGAACACGACGTACATTTAAAAGAACTGCTGCGGGATTACCTATGGTTAACCTATACCCGGACCAATCCCAGTCACGATATTTATGGCATTCATGAAAAAGTAGTAAACAAACACTGGTCTTGTGATTTGCCTGTTATATACGATGCCCGTAAAAAATCCCATCATGCCCCGGTACTTGACATGCCTCAAGAGGTTAGAAAAAAAGCTCAAAAAATACTTCAAGGCATTGAAAATCAGTAGGTTGTTTTTAAAATTGGAATTAACTGGCAATAAACTGGGGTTAAAGCGCTACTGTTTTAAAATAAAAGTTTATCTTTGCAATCCTTAATTTTTTGGATTATGCCGAAGATGAAAACAAATTCCAGTGCTAAAAAACGTTTTAGCTTAACTGGTAGCGGAAAAATCAAACGTAAACACGCCTATAAGCGCCATATTCTTACTAAAAAAGCTAAAGACCGCAAACGTGCATTAACTCAGGACGGACTGGTATGTAAAGCCGATACGCCCAATGTTAAATTCATGTTGGCGATATAATTTTAAAACGGTTCAATCTATGTTTAACCCGGCTGACAGCATTAAGACCCCAAGGGCGCTTTCAGCCAAAATCTAAATCCTATGCCACGTTCAGTAAATCATGTTGCCAGCAGGGCACGCCGAAAAAAAATCCTTCGACTCACCAAAGGTTATTGGGGAGCCCGAGGGAATGTATGGACCATCGCAAAAAACACGCTTGAAAAAGGTTTAACCTATGCTTACCGCGATCGTAAAAATAAAAAGCGCTCCATGAGAGCCTTATGGATTCAGCGTATCAATGCGGGTGTACGTGAACATGGCATGAGTTACTCTGAATTTATAGGTAAACTTAATACAAAGGGTTTACAATTAAACCGTAAGGTGTTGGCTGATTTGGCCCTAAATCATACAGAGGCTTTTAAAGCCATTGTCAACCAGATAAAATAGGTCCAGGCCTCGTTACGGCTTTTTACAACAGTATTATTTTCTACAAGGTTTTTGGCTCTTTGCCATTGACCGTTTTTATAAAATTTTCTCAAACTTATAAGTCCATAATTTGTTCTTCTACCCTAAATAGGGTATTTTTGTATAAAATTAGAAACATTCTAAATAACATTATTTTATATAATTATCTGAAAAACAAATTGTTATGATAAGTATTTCAAATGAAGCCTGCGAACATGCCCAGCAATTAATGAAAGCCGAACACTGTCCGGAAGGTACTTTTATACGGGTTGGGGTGGAAGGCGGAGGCTGCTCGGGTTTAAGTTATAAACTAACCTTTGATCAAACCTTACAGGAAGGAGATCAGCAATTTGAAGATAAGGGTTTAAAAATAGTTTGCGACCGAAAAAGTTTTTTATACCTGGTAGGTACAGAGCTGCAATACAGCGGCGGACTTAATGGAAAAGGATTTGTGTTTAATAATCCCAATGCTTCCAGAACCTGTGGTTGCGGAGAAAGTTTTTCATTGTAGATAACATGAGTCAGGAAATACTGGAATCGCACCTAAACAGCGAATACAAATGGGGATTTACCTCCGAGGTAGCGGCCGAAACGTTTCCAAAAGGTTTAAACGAAAATGTAATTCGCGCGCTTAGCATAAAAAAACAGGAACCGGACTGGCTTCTCCAATACCGTTTAAAAGCCTATTCGTTATGGCAGAACATGAAGCCACCCAAACACTGGGCCAATTTTAAATATCCAGAAATTGATTTTCAAAACATAAGTTATTACTCTGCACCAAAAAAATTACCGTCTTTAAAAAGTTTGGAGGAGGCCGATCCGGAACTCATAAAAACATTTGAAAAACTGGGCATTTCACTTGAAGAACAAAAACGCCTTACGGGCGTTGAATCTCAAATTGCAGTGGATGCCGTTTTTGACAGCGTATCTGTAAAAACCACTTTTCGAGAAACGTTAGCTGAAAAAGGAATTATTTTTTGTTCTTTTTCCGAAGCTGTTCAGGAACATCCCGAGTTAATAAAAGAATATTTAGGATCGGTAGTGCCTGCTTCGGACAATTATTTTGCGGCACTAAATGCAGCGGTATTTAGCGACGGATCTTTTTGTTATATTCCAAAAGGGGTTCGTTGCCCCATGGAACTCTCTACCTATTTTAGAATCAATGCGCAGGGAACCGGACAATTTGAACGCACCCTAATTGTAGCCGATGAAAACAGTTACGTTTCTTATCTTGAAGGTTGTACCGCACCCCGTAGAGATGAAAATCAATTGCATGCAGCCGTAGTTGAAATAGTTGCTCATGCACAAGCCGAAGTTAAATACAGCACTGTACAAAACTGGTATCCGGGCGACGCAGAAGGAAAAGGCGGGATTTATAATTTTGTTACCAAGCGGGGCATTTGCATGGGGGATCATTCAAAAATCAGTTGGACCCAGGTAGAAACCGGTTCTGCAATTACCTGGAAATATCCCTCGGTCATTTTAAAAGGCAACTACAGTGTTGGAGAATTTTATTCGGTTGCCGTTACCAATAACTATCAACAGGCCGACACGGGTACCAAAATGATTCATATTGGAAAAAATTCGCGCAGCACCATCATATCCAAAGGAATTAGCGCCGGTAAAAGCCATAACAGCTACCGGGGTTTGGTGCAGGTTCGGCGCGGAGCCACCCAGGCAAGAAATTTTACCCAGTGCGACAGTTTGCTGATGGGAGATCAGTGCGGCGCCCATACCTTTCCTTACATTGAATTAAAAGATGCTACTGCTATTGCAGAGCATGAGGCAACAACCAGCAAAATAGGAGAAGACCAGTTGTTTTATTGCAAACAGCGTGGCTTGGACGCAGAACAATCGGTAGCACTGATTGTAAACGGTTATTGTAAAGAGGTTTTAAATAAGTTGCCGATGGAATTTGCCGTAGAAGCTCAAAAGTTATTATCCATTAGTTTAGAAGGCAGTGTGGGTTAATCGTATATACGGAGGATTGCCCATTAGCATAGGGCTTTTAATTCTAATTTGCATGGCTTGGATTTTAAGCTGCAATCAGTATCCCTTGGAGGTTCTTTCGGGAGATGCGGCGGATTTTTACGCGCCCCTCAAATCAGTATTTATATCTCAAGATTTTACCAGTCAGCAAAGTGCGTCTAATTTGGTGCTTCATGGTCGCGACGGAACATACAACGTCCACACCGTGGGTTTGGCCATCCTTTGGCTTCCTTTTTTTTTAACAGCCTACGTGTTGAGTAAAATAACCGGCATGCCTGCAGACGGCGTTTCGTTTTGGTTTCAATGGAGTACGCTTGCAGCGGCCTCCTTGGCCTTATGGACAGGATTTGTTGCACTGTACAAACTTTTTAAACTGTGGAACACCTCAGCTGTTACGCTGCACTTGGTTTGTGTGGGTTTACTGGCAGCCACCAACTTGGCGTATTATACCTGGGCAGAACCGGGTATGTCGCATGTATACGCTTTTGCATTGATTGCCTGGTTTTTATATTTCAGCTATCAATTAGCAAGCAAACAAAATTCAAGCGTTGTGCAAAAGTGGTTTATTTTATGGGGATTGTTGGTGCTGCTGCGTCCCTTTCATGTCATTTGGGGGATAGCTCCATTTTTTTGGAATTATAATGGAAGGTTTTATAAAACACAGTTTTTAAACACGTCTGCCCTTAAAGGATTTTTATATTTTTTGGGTATTGTGTCCATTCAGGCTTGGGTTTGGCTAGGGCTCACCGGATGTGTATACAAGGATACGTATCCGGCCGATGGGTTTTACTTTAGCCATCCTCAGGTTTTTAAATTTTTAATAAGTCCAGAAGCGGGCTGGTTGTTTTATACTCCTTTTGCAGGTGTGTGCTTAATTGGTTGGTTTCGAGGTGTATTTTACAAAACTCATGCAAATGTAATTGCGCTAATTTTTATTGCCGTTTCGGTGTATGTACTTTCTTCGTTTTGGGCCTATAATTATTTTGATGGCTGGGGCATTCGCATTATGGTAGATTATTTACCACTATTGGCCATTGGAGGGGTGTACGTTTGCGAAGCGGCCTCTGTACGGATTAAAAATGTAAGGCTTGGATGGGCCATATTAACACCAATGGTATTGTGGACGGGGCTTTTTACCTACCAAGCCCAAGCCGGAATAATGCCCCGAACCGGAATGACCTGGAATCAATTTAAATACCTTTTTGGAAAAACCGATGCGGCATACGCAAATTGTTTGGGCGGCTGGCACGAACCCACCCCTTATGCTTCTAAAACACCATTACCCCTATCGGAACA
>CAWUNH010000043.1:0-7988 GCA_963923435.1 uncultured bacterium | reverse complement strand
TGGTTGTTTTCAATGCGATTAACCTCAAAGGCAATGGTTTCAAACAGGCCTTGCTTCCATAATTTTTTAATGGCGTATTGAATTTGCTGTCCCGGAATGGTAATATCTTCCCCCACAATTAAACCCGTGAGCAGCTGAATAACACTGCGGTCATTGTTTTCTACCCCCTGAATGTCGAGCCCTCCCAGTTTATAGGTTTTTTTTTGACGGTACGATTCAATCCACTGATCTGCCGTTTGCGAATGATACAGCGAAAGGCATAAAAGAAATATAAAAACCAGTTTTATTTTCATGCCTTTATCTGCTCGCTGGTTTTACCATAACGCCGTTCGCGCTCCTGAAAAGCTTTAATGGCCTCGTAAAATTGTGGTTTTCTAAAGTCCGGCCATAATACCGGTGTAAAATAAAACTCCGCATAGGCCAACTGCCAAAGCAAAAAATTACTAATTCGGTGCTCCCCGCTGGTACGAATCATTAAATCGGGTTCGGGATAATTTTTAGTGTGCAAATGGGACTCGATCAGTTCGGATGTAACGGCTTCGGGTTTTATTTTTCCGGCCTGCGATAAGGCAATAATTTTTTTTACCGCTTGGGTAATTTCCCAGCGGCTGGAATAACTTAAGGCTAAAATTAAAGTGACCCTATGGTTATGGGCCGTTTGAGAGATACAGGAGAGCAGCTCCTCCTGGCATTCTTTTGGAAGGCTTTCCATATCACCAATAACTTCCAGTTTAACTCCCTTTGAAATTAAATGCGGGGTTTCGGAACTTACAGAAGCTACTAAAATTCGCATCAAGGCATCTACCTCCTCTTGGGGACGATTCCAGTTTTCGGTGCTAAACGTATAAAGGGTCAAATACGCTATTCCCAGCTCGCCACAAGCTTCTACCACTTCACGAACGGAATGAACCCCCTCCTGATGTCCGTAAATACGGTTTTCGCCCTGCTGTTTGGCCCATCGACCATTACCGTCCATGATAATGGCAACGTGCCGCGGAATTTTTAAACCCGATTGATGTGGTGCCATGAATCCTCTAAAGATACTTCAAATCGTTTAGTTATATCGTTTTTAACGGCATATTATAGCTTCTTAACAGATGCGTTTGATCCTGTTTTAATTAACATCCCAGGCTGGTGAAACATCCCATGGGCTTTAATACTTGG
Organism: uncultured bacterium; assembly: GCA_963923435.1. GTDB lineage: Bacteria > Bacteroidota > Bacteroidia > B-17B0 > Aurantibacillaceae > Aurantibacillus. Next base: position 6,824 of record CAWUNH010000043.1, on the reverse strand, counting down.
TCGTTGGCAGCGGGTTTAGATAAATAGAGTGTTGGACGCTCCATGTTATAATGTCGGGAACTGTTAAGAATTATATCCAATCGGCGGTCCCCGTCTATATCTCCTGCAAAAAGAATTTCGGTCATGCAATCGTCAAAATCGGTATGTGCCACCAGCAAGCTAATGCAGGAACGTCCGTTAAGGACTGCTTTTAAATACAACTTGTAGTGGACCACTTGCGTTGTATTGGAACCATCGGAAGATCCCTGACGCATTCCGGTTGCAAACAACTGATATTGGAGATTTTCGAATACGAATTTTAAGGTGTCTCCGGGATAAATTTGCGATTTACCGAGCCGAATTGCATGAACCGCTTGGGCTTTCATATAGTGCTGCGGTTCCCATAGCAGCAGCGAACTGTCTGAAACCTCCGTATAAATATTAAAAACGGATGGTTCGCCGGAATTTGAATTGGTATCCTGCGAAATGGTTTGGCTTGCGTACAAACCCGTTAGGGCTGTATAATAACCTGCCGGTCCTTTAAACAGTCCCATCCAAGATTGATTTATTTCGGAGGGAACCTCCTCAAACGGGTAGCTGCCGGTTTTAAAAACCCTTAATTGTAACAGGCTGTCTGCAGGAAAGCCAAGGCTCCCCGATGCTGTATACTGTGTTTGAGACGAATCGGTTTGACCGGAGTTTTCTGTTGAAACGTTTTTGGAACCGCAGGAAAATAGCGTAAGGCTACCGCAGAGTAAAAGCATTTGAAAAATGTACTTTAACCGGTTGTATTGCATGCAAGATTATTCCGTCCAGCTTTTGAAATACACTTTATCGTCCAGCGAAAGGGCCTCTTCTGTTAACATCAATGGACGAAAAGTATCGATCATAACCGCCAATTCGGCCGTTTCTTTTTGACCTATACTTCGCTCCATTGCGCCGGGCGCCGGACCATGGGGAATTCCTTTTGGATGCAGGGTAATATGGCCCTTTTTAATATCGTTTCGGCTCATAAAATCTCCATCGACGTAATACAATACCTCGTCGCTATCAATATTGCTGTGATTGTAAGGTGCAGGAATGGAATCGGGGTGATAATCGTACAACCGAGGACAAAAACTGCACACCACAAAATTTGGAGTTTCAAACGTTTGATGAACCGGCGGAGGTTGATGCACCCTGCCGGTAATGGGCTCAAAATTATGAATGGAAAATCCCCAAGGGAAGTTATACCCGTCCCAGCCCACCACATCAAAAGGATGCGTGGCATAAACCAATTCGTGTAACTGTTGCTCTTTTTTAATTTTAATTATAAATTCTCCCTTTTGATCTATGGTTTCCAGCTGTTGTGGCAATTTATAATCCCGTTCGCAAAAGGGAGCATGTTCCAGCATTTGGCCCTGACTGTTTTTATAACGTTTGGGGGTGTAGTACGGCGCATAACTTTCGCAAAACAAAAGTCGGTTTTGACTTGTGTTAAAATGCATTTGATAAATCATGCCACGGGGAATAACCAAATAGTCGCCGTATTCAAACGGAATTTGTCCTAAAAGTGTCTTTAAAACTCCGGAGCCTTCGTGTATAAATAATAATTCGTCGGCATCGGCGTTTTTATAAAAATACTCGGTTTGACTTTGCTTGGGAGCGGCCAGTCCAATGGTACAATCGGCATTGAGCAGGAGGGTTTTTCGACTTTCTAAATAATCGTTTTCGGCATGCAGTTTAAACCCTTCCAGTAACATGGGTCTAATGTTTTTTTCAATCGCAATTTTAGGCCGCAGGTCTTTTGTTTCTCGAATGGCTTTTATCTGAGTGGGACGGTGTAAATGATACAACAAAGAAGACATTCCGCTAAATCCCTCCGTTCCAAACAACTGTTCGTACACATGGGCGCCCTGAGGCTTAAACTGTACATGGCGTTTTTGAGGGATTTGACCAAGACGATGGTAAATAGGCATATTTTTATTTTAAAGTTACGCTTTATTTAGGGGTATTTAATCGGGGACGAAGGCGGCTTTTATACACGGCCAAACATTCCGGTCCGTTTTTAACTCTTCCGCGACGCAGGCGTTTTTGCTCCTGCAGAGGTAAATGAATGGTCTTTCGGCATTCGTCTGTACAGCAGCCTTCCATGGTATTGTTACATTCCTTACATTGAATAAACAGCAAATGGCAATCGTCGTTTTTGCAATTTACATGAGTATCGCAAGGAGAACCGCACTGATGGCAATTGGAAATAACGTCGGCTGTGATGCGTTCTCCAATGCGTTCATCAAACACAAAATTTAATCCCTTAAACTTGCTTACCAGGTTTTTTTCGCGAATTTGTTTTGCATACTCAATAATTCCGCCATGTAAATGATAGACGTCTTTAAACCCTTTGTGTTTAAGATATGCAGAAGCTTTTTCACATCGGATACCACCGGTACAATACATCAGTACTTTTTGCGATTCTTTGCCTTTTAAATGCTCCAAAACCATGGGCAATTCTTCTCTGAAAGTATCTGCATCCGGACAATAGGCTCCTTCAAACCGGCCTACTTCGCTTTCGTAATGATTGCGCATGTCTACCACAATGGTTCCGGATTCTTCAAGCGCTGCATTAAAACCCTCGGCGTTTAAATAGCGGCCCGTATTTGAAGGGTTAAATTGCGGGTCGGTAATACCATCGGCTACAATTCGGTGTTTTACCTTAATCATAAGTTTATAAAACGATTTGCCGTTGCCATCTACGGCGTGTTTTATAGACAGCTCTTTAAACTCAGAAATTGCGTTTAAGGTATTCAAAAATGCCTCCCAATTTGCTTCGGGTACACTCATTTGCGCATTAATGCCCTCGCTTGCCACATAAATTCGGCCAAAACACTTTAATTCGTTCCAGGTTTTAAACAAATGATCGCGGAGCGCTTGCGGGTTTTGAATACTCACGTATCTATAAAATGAGATGGTAAACCGTTTTTGTGTTTCATGTAATAATTGTTCTTTTAAAACATGTTTATTTATTCGGTTTGCAAGAATTGCCATAAACGGTTTAATTGCAGGTTAAACGTTTTTAATACTACAAAGTTATTAAATTAAATTAGCCCATATGCCCTCTAATCCATTATAACGTGTTGACTTTTAATGGGATTTTAAAAACCTTTTTAATATGAATCACAGGCTAAGCGCGCTTATATATTTAACTCCCCATGACTTTGTTGTTTAATAGCGCACGCTTTGTAGGGTAATCGCATTAAATTGTACCTTCGTTTTGCGTATGAAGAAAGATAAAATATTAGTTATTGGCGCAGGCGGTCAAATTGGACTAGAGTTAATTCATGCCTTGGCTGCCGATTATGGTTATGATTCGGTTATTCCCGCTGATATTCGCGAAACTGCTGGTTTTAAAGGTTTTCAGACGGCCACTTTTGATGCTTTAAATGCAAACGCGCTTTACGAAGTTGTAAAAACCCAGGGCATTACACAGGTATATCATTTAGCGGCACTGTTATCTGCAACCGGCGAACAACAACCCGACTTGGCTTGGAAGTTAAATATGGACAGTTTGTTTCATGTATTGCAACTGGCCAAAGAAGGTCATATTAAAAAAATATACTGGCCCAGCTCCATTGCTGTGTTTGGCCCCAGCACGCCGCGCATTAATACGCCCCAATATACCGTTATGGAACCCAGCACGGTTTATGGCATCAGCAAACAAGCCGGAGAACGCTGGTGTGCCTGGTATCATAAAAAATACAACACCGATGTGCGCAGTTTGCGGTATCCTGGATTAATTGGATGGAAAACACCGCCCGGAGGCGGAACAACCGATTATGCCGTTCATATTTTTCACGAAGCCTTAAAACACAACCGTTATACTTGTTTTTTAAAGCCAGACACGGCCCTGCCCATGATGCACATGGAAGATGCCATTCGGGCAACCCGAATGTTAATGGAGGCTCCGGCGGAACACATTCGGATTCGGAGCAGCTACAATGTGTCGGCAATGAGTTTTACTCCCGAAGCTTTGGCCCAAGAAATTCAAGACCTGCTTCCGGGATTTAAAATAAATTACAACCCGGACTTTAGACAGGCCATTGCAGATTCCTGGCCTGCCAGTATCGACGATTCCGAAGCACGAAACGATTGGGGATGGAAGCCAAAATTTGATTTACATGGCTTGTGTCAGGACATGCTGTTGAATTTAAAAACAGCATTGCCTCAAAACGCTTAAATAAACAGTTGGTACTGTAATACCCAGCATCCCTTACGGGCATCATAACGAATTTGCTGGTCCGTATAATAATAGGTGGGGCGATTTTGATAATCTAAACTTATTTTAGCCTGATGGCCTTTAATTAACCAATGCATGCCGGTATTCCAAACCCACATGCGCGCTCCCTGCAATCCTTCATAGCGTGCATACTGGGTACTGGCATAGGGCATTAACTGACCATGGGGTTCGCCTAATAACGATTTTGGCAATACATACGCCCATTGAAAATACCAAACCTCGCCGGTGCCAAACATGGGATACGCATTTCCATAAGCCGAGCCTGAAAGATAGCTTACAGGATAATTGGCCGGAATTAGTGCATTGGCCGGATTCATGATTCCGTTAAAGCGCAGGTAATTTTTTCCATAATTGGTAGCGTAATATCCTGCAAAAACATGCATTGCGGTTCCTTTGGTTTTTTGAATTGGAACATCTAAAAACGTTTCCAAGCCCAGCTGCAGCATGGGCTCAAACACCGTATCGACCAATGTTTCTGAAAGCCTGTTAAGCCGCATCATGGCGTTTTTTTGGTAAACCCAGCCGGCAGAAAAATTGCATACTTTTTTGTTTCCTAAATAGGTGCCCGTCATATACGGGGTGGTATGGGTTTCTGAATCAAACACATTATAGCTTAAAAATCCTCCGTACTGATTGCCTATTCCCGGGCTATTGGATAAAGGCCTGCCGGTTTTATCAATAAATAAATTTGGATTTACAAACTGCGAGGTATAGGTTATAGCGGCGGGCGGGGCATTGCCGTTGGAGGTTACCGGAAAGGGATTGGAAACGTAAAATCGATAATCCAAAGGGCCCCATTGTCCCCGGGCATACAAGGCCAGGCGACGGTCAAATTCATCAATTTGATCGACCGAGTATTGCAAAAAAATCGGCAAATCCATTGTAGCTATACTACTTATAGAGGGTTGCGAAAACCGGGAAAGACCGTTCATGATGGTTAGCCCCGCGCCTATCTTTAAAGCGTTGTTTTTTGAAAGTTTGTATTCGCATAACGCATCATGAAAAAACGCCGCCAGCTTTCGATTGCTTACCGTATAGGGTAATGCGGGTGTATTAGAATTGTACAAACTGTTAAAGTTGTTTTGACCAAACTGAAAATATATAAACGTGCGCGCACTAAGAAATCCCATGAACTGAATTCGGGTACGTCGGAGTCCAATATCAAAGGTTTCGGATTCCGGTTGGTTCATGCGCATACTGCCGGGATTGTTTTGTGTGTAGCGCAACCAAGTTTGATTTAGCAGCGTCATTTGAAAATAAGCAGAACCGCTTTGGTTGAGGTTAACCCGCAATGGATTGATCTGTTCAGCTTTTAAACTGCTGTCTGAAATAGTTTGGCTAAAATTTTGAGCAAAAACCGTATTACTAAGCAGTACCGTACAACATGTTATGGCAAGCTCCCGAAAATTGATGTGTTTCATGGTTTAAAAGAGTCCGGCACAGGCCTCATTAAAATTTAACAATTCACGGGCTTTTAAAGATACATGTTTTAAAACACCAAACTTATTTTACGGCAGAATGTTTTTTTAAGGTGAGCATGTTAAAAGAGGTCTATAAGCGCCTTTCAGATTTTAATCCCAGCTCCTATGCTTCAACACGAAACTTTGAAAATGGCTCCTGCAGCGAGCTCTCTGCATACATTGCTCGGGGCATTATAAGCCCCCGCCAAATAATGGAAACGTTGCAGGTAAAGGGTTATACCCAAAAGGAATGGGCCGGTTTTTTACAACAAATGGCCTGGCGGGAATATTTTCAGCGGGTATTGCAATACAATCCCCGCTTGTTTGAAACAGCTTTGCTTAAAGATCCGGACGGCACCTATCATCGGGGAATTCCGGTATCGGTAATAAACGCACAAACTAAAATTACGGCCCTGGACCGCGCTTTAAAAAAGTTGTACAACCAGGGTCATATTCATAACCATCTCCGGCTTTATTTGGCAGCATTAATTTGCAATGTAGCCCGCGTAGAATGGCAATCGGGGGCCCGTTGGATGTACTATTATCTTTTAGATGCCGATCTTGCCTCAAATTATTGTTCTTGGCAGTGGGTATGCGGTGCTTCGCGCAATCAAAAATACTATGCCCATCAACACAATATTAATTTTTTTTGTAATACGCAGGATGCGCATACCCTATTGGATGTTCCTATGGAAGCCTTCCCTTTTTCAGCTATTCCGGAAAGTTTGCAATTGTTGGAAGAGCCTCAATTATATTCCCCTTGCATGCCTGAAAATACATTAAAGCTCAATCCTGATTGGCCGGTATGTGTATATACCCCCTATAATTTAGACCCCCTTTGGAGAAAAAATATAGCCAGCAATCGGGTTTTATTTTTAGATGCCCAATGGATGGAAAAATTCCCCATGTGTTCTCACACTCTGGAATTTATACAAGCTGCGGGCAAAGAAATTCCGGGAATACAATTTTTTTGGGGCTCTGCAAAAGCATTCATGGAACAAATTGCGCGCTATACCACCTATCAAAAAGAACATCCCGTAGTTAGCCTTGGAGGTATTTCATACGATTCCCGGGATTGGTTATTTAGCAATGGGTCTGTCTCTTATACACAT
>CAWUNH010000042.1:0-8059 GCA_963923435.1 uncultured bacterium | reverse complement strand
TCCATATACACCCACCGAGGTAACGCCGAGTAAAAACAACACGCCTACATTTACATCCGTGATCTGAAGCACGTACCAGGAGTCTCCTACTTTTAAACCGGGTGCCCAAGGAATTAAAACGCCTGCCACAATTGCGGTAACAATAAACAGTGCCGGAGCCAATACAAATAAAAATTTATTGGCAACATTGGGTATAATTTCTTCTTTAAATAACATTTTTCCGCCATCGGCAACCGGTTGCAGCAAGCCCCACCAACCTGCGCGGCTTGGACCCCAGCGGTCTTGAAGCAAAGCGGCAAATTTACGCTCCCACCAAGTGGAATAGGCGGCAATTCCCAGCGACAAAGCAAAAATAATGACACAAATTATTGTTTTATAAAGGATAAAGCTGAGCATGTTATGGTTTTTTGTTGAGGTCCATAAATCCAAGGGCTTTTTGCTGCTTAAGAATTTGAACTTTAAGTTCGTTTAAATGCTGGTAATGGTTTTGAGAAATTACCGAATGCCGATTAATCTTTGTGGGGCCCTCTATAACCCAGTCGCTGGCATTTTTATGATCAAACCGGCAGCCGTTGCAAATAAATTCTTCTACTTCATCCCAGGCGTCTTTTCGAGCAGTAACCCTAACAACGTCCGACCCTTTTAACCACAAACGAACTTTGCCAGAACAGGTTTTACAATTGCGGTGTGCATCAACCGGTTTGGTAAACCACACCCGTTGTTTAAACCGGTACGTACGATCGGTTAGTGCACCTACCGGACAAACATCAATTACGTTACCTGAAAAATCATTATCAAGGGCTTGTTCAATGTAGGTTGAAATTTCAGCTGCATCACCCCGGTGCATCACCCCGTGAACACGTCCGTTGGTAATCTGTTCTGCGGTTTTTACGCAACGGTAACATAGAATGCAACGGTTCATGTGAAGTTTAATGTTTGAACCAATGTCAATCATTTCGTATTCACGGCGTTTAAACTCATACCGCGACGTGGATTTTCCGTGACCGTAGCCTAAATCCTGCAAGTGGCATTCACCGGCCTGATCGCAAACCGGGCAATCCAAAGGATGGTTAATTAATAAAAATTCAACAACACCTTTACGCGCTTCTAAAACTTCTTCTGAGGTTACATTTTGCACTTCCATACCGTCCATAACTTCGGTTCGGCAAGATGCTACGGGTTTTGGAATGGGATTAGGATTTTGGTCGCTGCCCCGGGTAACTTTTACAATACAAGTTCGGCAGTATCCGCCACTGGTTTTTAATTTTGAATAATAACACATGGTGGGCGGCGCAACCTCAGGACCAATCATTCGTGCGGCTTGCAGTATGGTGGTTCCTTTTGGAACCTCTACAGTAACGCCATCAATGGTAACTTTCATGATACAGGTTGTAAACGCTTATAATGACTAATATCGACATATTTTTTTGAACGGGCCAATTCTAAAAACTCGTTTTTAAAATGACGAATAGCAGCTGCTACTGGCCAGGCGGCCGCTTCACCCAAAGGACAAATGGTTTTACCTTCAATTTTTGACTGGATGTCCCAAAGCAAATCCACGTCCGATTCGGTGGCTGTTCCGTTTAAAAATTTGGCCAGTATTTTTTCCATCCAGCCGGTTCCTTCTCTACAGGGTGAACACTGACCACAGCTTTCGTGGTGGTAAAATCGGGCAAAGGTAAACAGGTTTTTAACAATGCTGGTTTGATCGTCCATAACAATAAATCCACCGGAACCCAGCATGGTACCGGTTTGAAACCCACCTTCGGCAAGACTTTCATACGACATTAATCGGGGCTCACCTTGAGCTGTTTTTAAAATTAATTCTGCAGGTAATATTGGAACAGAGGAACCTCCGGCAACAACGGCTTTTAAACGACGGCCGTTTCGGATGCCACCGCAATACGATTCGCTGTAAATAAATTCTTCTACCGGAAGTCCCAACTCAATTTCGTAAACACCCGGTTTGTTAATGTGGCCCGAAGCGGAGATAAGCTTGGTTCCGGTTGATTTGCCAATTCCGATGGCGGCGTAGGCCTCTCCTCCCATTGTAATTATGGGCACCACCGCAGCAATGGTTTCAACATTGTTTACTACCGTGGGACAACCCCAAAGTCCAGCCACAGCAGGAAAGGGAGGTTTAATGCGCGGATTGCCGCGTTTGCCTTCAAGCGATTCTAAAAGAGCAGTTTCTTCTCCGCAAATGTAAGCTCCGGCGCCAACTTGAATGTAACAATCGTGCGAAAACGAAGAACCTAAAATGTTTTCTCCCAACCAGCCTGCCGCATAGGCCTCATCAATGGCTTGTTGTAAAATACGGGCAACGTAAAAATACTCTCCTCGAATGTAAATGTAGGAAGATCTTGCACCGAGTGCATAAGAAGCGGTAATCATGCCTTCAATTAAAGCATGCGGAATGTGTTCCATTAAATACCGGTCTTTAAATGTTCCAGGTTCCGACTCATCGGCATTGCAAACCAAATACCGTGGAACTCCTTCGGGCTTTGCTAAAAAGCCCCATTTCATACCGGTAGGAAAGCCAGCCCCTCCGCGTCCTCTTAAACCCGATTTTTTAACTTCTTGGGTAACCTCATCCGGTGCCATTTTTAAAGCTTTTTCAACCGAACGGTAACCGCCCATTTCACGGTAAACCGTTAATTGACGTATGCCGGGAACTTGGATGTGTTTTAAAAGCAATTGTGCGGGCATGTTATAGAGTGTTTTTAAAATCTAAATCGGTATAATTTCGCGAACGCCCCTCAGCCTGATAACCTTCTAAGAGCTGATCTACTTTTTCATAGGTAAGGTTTTCGTGGTAACTGGCACCGCACTGCAACATGGGTGCGGTTCCGCAAGAACCCAAGCACTCCGCAACTTTAAGGGTAAACATTCCATCGGGAGTTGTTTCTCCGACTTTTATGTTTAATTTTTTTTCCAGATAGCTGATAATATCTTCGGCACCATTAAGCCAACACGAACTGGTTTGGCAAACCTCCAAAACGCATTTTCCAACCGGTTTTAAATGAAACATGGTGTAAAAGGAGGCTACTTCAAAAACTTCAACCGGCTGAATGTTAAGAACAGAGGCAACATAATCCATAACTTCCGGACTGAGCCAACCTCCAAACTCAGCCTGAGCAATATGAAGAACCGGTATTAGTGCCGATTTTTCTTTTCCGGGAGGATAATTTGAAATTATTTTTTTAACCCATTGCGCAGCCTCTTCACTGAATGCAACTTGAGTTCTTTTGTGTTTATCAAAGGGTAGTGTTCCGTGTATTTCAGCGCTCATAATAATGTGGTTAAGCATCCAGTTCTCCTGCAATAACGTTCATGCTGCTCATGGTTAAAATGGCGTCTGAGAGCATGCCCCCCTTTATCATTTCCGGGTATGCCTGGTAGTATATAAAACAAGGTCTTCTAAAATGCAAACGGAAGGGGGTGCGTCCACCATCACTGATTAAATAAAAGCCCAATTCACCGTTTCCGCCTTCAACCGAATGGTAAATTTCTCCCTTTGGAATTTCGGTTTCGCCCATAACGATTTTAAAATGATAGATTAATGCTTCCATATCATTGTAAACCTGTTCTTTGGGCGGCAGATAAAAATCCGGCAAATCGGCATGCATGGCACCCTCCGGCATTTTAGAAATTGCTTGCTGGATAATTCGTAAAGACTGGCGCATTTCTTCCTGCCGAACGGTGAAACGATCGTAAGTATCGCCCTGATTGCCAACCGGAATTATAAAATCAAAATCGGCATAGGAGCTGTAGGGTTGGGCAACCCGAACGTCGTAATCCACCCCGGCGGCCCGTAAATTTGGCCCGGTAAAACTAAATGCCAAAGCACGTTCTGCAGAAATGGGGCCGCAATTTATGGTTCGGTCCATAAAAATACGGTTGCGTTCCAGCAAACTGTTGAACTCGTTTAAGGCCTCCGGAAAACGCTTGATAAACGTATTAATTTTGTTCCAGGTATCGGAACTCCATTCTCGGTCAAAACCGCCAATACGGCCAATATTGGTGGTCAGTCGCGCACCGCATATGCTTTCGAAGATATCGTAAATATGCTCTCTGAATTGAAACAGGTACAAAAAACCCGTGGTTGCACCGGTATCTTGGCCAATAATGGTATTGCAAATAATATGATCGGCAATACGGGACAATTCCATAACAATCACGCGATGGTATTCCGCCCGTTTGGGTAGTTTAGCGCCAATTAATTTTTCAACCGTCATGTACCAACCCATATTATTGATAGGGGACGAACAGTAGTTTAAACGGTCGGTTATGGGAGTAATTTGTGCATAGGGTCGGCGCTCGGCTAATTTTTCAAATGCACGGTGAATGTAGCCGATAGTGGGTTCAGCTTCAATAATAATTTCACCGTCCAGTTTTAATACATTTTGAAATATGCCGTGGGTTGCAGGATGGGTTGGGCCCAGGTTTAGAGTGGAATAGCGATCCGATTCCAATTCCGGTGCCGATGCTTCATAAAGGTTGGAAGATTTTTTAGCCATGTGTTCTAACGTCCAAACAAGTAATCTTTTTTATCATCTCGGGTTTGATCTTCCAGCGGAAATTCTTTTCGAAGCGGAAAAATATCCATTTCATCAACGTTAAGAATGCGTTTTAATTGAGGATGGCCGGTAAATCGGATTCCGTAAAAGTCAAAGGTTTCACGTTCCATCCAGTTTGCTGCCGGCCATAACGATGTTGCCGTAGGACATTCCGGTTGTTGAATGGGCAAAAAGGATTTTACGCGAATTCGGTTATTGCTTTGCAAATTATGCAAATGGTATACCACACATAAGTGTTGTTCATCGGCCGACTGATAGCCGGTTAAATCCGTTAAAAAGAAAAAATTAAATTCGGGATCGTTTTTTAGAGTGCTTAAAACAGCATGCAAATCGGATACCGAAACCGTCATTACAGGTAAATCGTAATGGGTTTCAAAGGCCTGAAGTGAGGTTTTGAAACGTTCCTGGATTTTTTGAGTTAAAGAAATTGAATCCATAGCATTATTCGATTCCGTAGCCGTTTAGTAAATGCTTGTATTCATCCGAATACCTTCGTCGTGAAGATTCGTTTTTAGCCAATTCCTGAATTTTTAAAATTCCGTCGATGATTTGTTCGGGCCTGGGCGGACATCCGGGCACGTATACGTCTACCGGTATAATGCGGTCAATTCCCTGTAATACGCTGTAGGTATCAAATATGCCGCCGGAACTGGCACAGGCCCCAACACTGAGTACCCAACGGGGTTCAGCCATTTGTTCGTACACCTGACGCAGGGTTGGCCCCATTTTTTTTGCAATGGTACCCATTACCATTAACAAATCGGCTTGACGGGGCGAAAAACTTAAACGCTCCATTCCAAAGCGGGCCAAATCGTAATGCGAAGCCATGGTGGCCATAAATTCAATACCGCAGCAAGAGGTGGCAAAGGGCAGGGGCCATAAGGAATTTGCCCTAGCAAGCCCTATGGCTTTATCAATGCGTGTGGCAAAAAAACCGGGACCTTCCATTCCGGCAGGTGCTGGGCTTAGCTGGGTCGATGAAGGGTTAATTTTTTGGGAGGTTGACATACGTGTTAATCTTCCCATTTAAGGGCATTTTTTGAAATCATATAATAAAACCCAACAAGGAGTAATAAAATAAAGGAAAACACTTCTATTACGCCCAGTAAGCCTAACTCGGAAAAATTTACTGCCCAGGGGTACATAAAAACCACTTCAATATCAAATAAAACAAATAAAATGGCGGTTAAAAAATACTTTATGGAAAAGGGAATACGCGCGTTTCCTTGCGAGGCAATACCGCACTCAAACGATTCTAACTTAACCTTGGTTTTTCGAATAGGACCAATTTTATGCGTTGCAAAAATGATAAACGAGGCAAAGCCCGCCGCTATCAAAAACATGATTAAAATTGGTAAAAAGTCGATGGGAGAGGAACTGCTCATTATTTATAATCTGCAAATATACAGGAATCCCACAATTTATAGTTTTAAAAAGCGAAGCACCTGCTGTCCCGAATCGTATTCTAGTAAAATAAAATAAGTGCCCAAAACCCAATTATTGATGGGAATAAACAAAGGGGTGTTTGGCATACAGGCCTGTTTGCTGCTGTAAACTGTCTGACCTAACACACTGCGGATTTTAAGGCTTACGGTTTGAGGCCTGTTAAAGTCGTGGAAGAGCCATAACTCCTTGTCGGCTGGATTGGGTCTGCAAACAAAATGACGCTCGGTTTTTTCTTTTAACCATTCTCCCAACCCTTCCAGCTGGTAAAACAATACTCCGGAACTTACCTGACAGGCCCCGTTGCTTACCCAGACGCTGTAGTATCCATCGCTTAGCGGAACATAGGTTGCAGAAGTAGCTCCCGGAATGGGGGAACCGTTTAAATACCACTGGTAAGCTGCTGCCGTTACACCGGCAGATAAATAGCCCGGCATAATTTGTACGGTTGGAGTTGCAGGCAATTGTGTATCTACCGTTAAAGAGGCATTCCCGCTAACCGAACAGGCTCCAATGGAAGCGGTAAAGGTATAAACCGAGGAGGTGGGTGCAGAAACAAATAGAGACGCACCCTGTTGACCGGTCGACCAATAAATTTGACTGGCATTGCTGGAAACACTGATGAGTCCTTGTTGATTTATGCAAACCGAGGCATGGGTCACCGTAAGGGTAGGGGCATTAACAACCTGTATGGTTTGTGAAACGGGAGCACTCAAACCGTTGGCATTTCCGCTAATTAGGGTGATGGTGTATACACCGGTTGCACTATAGGTAATGCTTGGATTTTGAAGGCTTGAGCTTGCCGGACTGCCCCCTGGAAAACTCCAGTTCCAGAGGGTGGGAGTATTGGAAGATTGGTCGTTAAACGAAAAAGGCACATTGATGCAAGCTGCGTTATAGGCGCTGTAAAATTGTGAAACCGGTGCTGCCCCCGGATTGGAATATGCCGCAGTTTCCCAAACGCCGCGGGCATAGGTGGCAGCCCGTAATTTTTGTTGGGGATAAAACAGTTCCAGATCGTCTACAACTATGTTAGGTAAACCGGAATTATAGGGAATCCAGCCATTCATGCTGGGTTCACGGTAATAAACCCCCACATCGGTTCCTGCGTATAAACATTGGGCGCTGTTATTGACGTACAAAAGACAATTAACCGGAATGTTGGGCAATCCTGCAGAGTAATTAAACCATGTGTTGCCACCGTTATAAGAGGCAAATACTTTGTTTCCTGAGGCGTATCCCGACAGGCTAACAAACAATATGTTGGCATTGGTATTATCGATGGTTAAATCGGTAATTTGCGCCGAACCCGAGGGTAAGCCATTGGTAATATTGGTCCAGGAGTTGCCACCGTTGCTGGTTTTAAAAACACTGGTATTGGTGGTGTAATAAATGACCTGATTGTTGGAGGGAGCAATTTTAATTTCATCAACCGGAACGCCGTTAAAACTGATTCTGGTCCAGGTGTTGCCCTGATTGGTTGACTTAAAAACATCCTGATAGCCGCAGTAAAAGGTAGTGGATACAAGGGGGTCTTGCACTATGGGCGATACCCAAGGCGCATTGCCCGTTAAACCATTTGTAATACCGGTCCAATTTGTTCCGCCATTGGTGCTGCGTGCAAATCCACCGTATTGGGTTGAACTGACCATTACGTTATCGTTGTTCCAAGAAATAAAGCAATCCATTCCATCGCCGCCACGGACTTCCGACCAAACCGTGGAATTTAACAAGTTGGTTCCGTTATCTTGATGTCCGCAAATAATCCGGCTGGGTGTGGAAGCAGACAAACCCATTTTATACATTTGGGCGATGTTCATGTTTCCATTAATTGTTGTCCAGGTAGAACCACCGTTGGTGCTGCGGGCCACCCCTCCATCGGTTCCTAAATAGCAGAGCGAACCGGTTACGTATAACACGTCGTGTAAGTCTGCATGTACGTAGGGCCTGCCTCCGGCCCCGGTCCAGTGGGTATTTAACGACCAGCTGCTGCCGCCGTTTAACGATTTCCAACTGTTAACCCCTCCGGCAATAAT
>CAWUNH010000041.1:0-8312 GCA_963923435.1 uncultured bacterium | reverse complement strand
AACCTGCATTTAAAGCAGGATTGCAAAAGGGGGATTGTATAATATCCATAAACGGCTTTCCCATTAAAGATGTAATGGGGTATATGAACGAATTGAGTAAATATAAAAAAGGAGATACGGTTGAAGTAGAGGTAGAACGAAATAAAACTCGCAGTATATTTAAAGTAAATTTTTAACCCATGAAATCACTTCTGGTAGTATTATTCGGCATTTTGTTTTTACCTCTTTGGTCTCAATATTCTCATAAACCCGAGGATATTATTGGAGACTGGCAAACCGGAAGCGGTAAGGGCCGGGTACGCATAGAAAAAAACGGATCAAAATACAACGGTAAACTTTTTTGGCTCAAAGAACCCTTAGATGAAACCGGCGCGCCAAAAAAAGATATTAAAAATCCGGATCCTTCGCTGCGCAATCGGCCTAAAATTGGCCTTCAGTTATTGCTCGGTTTTGTTTGGGACGGAGATTCATACGAAGAGGGGACCATTTACGACCCCGAAAACGGCAAAACCTATTCCTGCACCATTGAAATGTTAAATGCCAATACACTTAGTGTTAGAGGTTATATTGGAATAAGTTTAATTGGGCGTACCGACCTTTGGAAACGCGTGGTATACAAAAAAGCCGATTAGCGAATTCGGTCGGCCTGCTTAAGCAGATCAATGTCTTTTTGAATATATTGAGCTGCCAACCATTGAAAAACAGCTCCCAGTGCGGAGAGTCCAATGGCCCAGTAACCCACTTGATAATCGGCCCTGTTTTGAACCTCTACCAAAGGTAAAAATAAAATACAGCCTGCCAGTGCCATCCAAACAACTGCAGAGCCCAAGGCCAGGCGCCGCTGCAAAACACGTTTTTGGTATAACAGAATCAGCAAAAAACTTACAACAAGGTTTAAAAAATTTAGCAGCAAGGCCAGAGAATGGTGCAGGGTGGTGTTTAGGTTATCCTGTGCATCGTCCATTTGGGTGAGGTAAACCGAAAGGTCTTGGTAGTGGGCACTGGGAATCATTAACAACACCAATGCTACAGTACAGGATCCCAAAAAAAACAAGGTTTGAATGCGCTGAATCATTTTTAAAAATACGTTTATTTTTCAATTTCGCCAAGCAATACCCTGCGTTGAAAATCCCGAATTAAAAGCATGTACAACATAACTCCAAAGGCATACAGTCCTGCCGTAATTAAAAAAATATTTCCAAAACCAATGTTATGGGAAAACATAAGGGCCACCAGAAAACCGCTAAGAACCCAACTGCCACTCCAAATGGCTGAGGTTAAAGCCGAAGTTATGGCACGGTTATTTTTGCCCACATAAGACATTACCAACTCGGTGGTCATGGGACCGGCCATGTTCATTAGGGGTTGCCTGAGCAGATAACAAAATCCGGCAATCCACACGGCCTGCGGTAAATGGGCGTAATATTGCGTACTGGCCAGTGCAATTAAAGCAACTACAGCTAAACTTTGGGTGCCCGGAATTGCAATGGTAAACCCAATACGTTCTTTAATTTCAGGCACTCTTATAGCGGCGTAGGCAACCAAACAGGCAGCAGCAAAACTTAAAAATCCAAATTGACCCGTAGGCATATGATGAACACGGTCAAAAAACAAACTGATAAACGGAATGGTTAATCCGGCTCCGGTGGCAATAATTAAAGTGGGGATAAGGGCCTTAATAATTAAGGGCCAATTGGTTGGTGCAGAGGTTTTGGAAACGGGCTGTAATGTTACCATAGGCTGTGTTGCCTTTAACCCCCGCCATTTCATGTGCTTTCGCAAAGGCCAAATAAAAATAAGCCCGGCAAATCCTAACAAGGAAAACAGAAACAGCAAAAAAGCTTCGTTAAACAATTTGGAATTAACGTACTGAAGCGCCGCAATTACAATACCGCTTACAATACCGCCAAAACTCCAGGTACTGTAGCTAAAGGAGAGGGCGGCGCTGTGCTGTTCAACCGGGCATTGTTCTAAAATATAGGGAAGGACCGGAATTTGCATCAGTGTAAACGAAGCCCCCCAAAAAAGCAAGGTTCCTACGGTAAGCACATCCGATTGAACATAAATGCCCGCAACACTGGCCATTCCAAATAAAGGAACACAAACCGCAGATAAAAAAAAGAGTGGGATGGGAGAATACGTACGAATTAGCCGCCCAACCGGTATGGCCAGCACAAATACACCTAAAAACCGAAACATAATATGCAGGGCAATGCTGTCGTTGTTAAAGCCCCGGCGCGCCATGTACAACGGCAATAGGGTCATAAACGAAGCATTTACAAGTTGTATGCAAAATTCGGCTCCAATTATTTGTTTTACCGGAGCAGGAAGCTGCTGATACGATTTAAGCGGAAACATGAGCGTTAATAAAAGAAAGAATAGAAGTTAAATCTCCGGGATTAAAATACTGTAATTGCATCTGGTTTTTAAACCAGGTTATTTGACGTTTGGCGTAATTTCGCGTATGTTGTTTAATTTGAGCTACAGCCTCGTCCAAGCTACAGTTACCCTGCAAATGCATAAACAATTCTTTATAACCTACCGTTTTTAAAGGACTCAAATGGGCGTATTGGCTTAAGCCGTCAACTTCATTAAGCAAACCGCTTTCCATCATACGATCCACGCGGGTTTCAATTGCAGCATACAGCTCTTCTCGCGCAAGCTCTAATCCCAGTGGAATAAAATTAAATCGGTTTTTAGAGGGGGTTTGGTTTAAAAATGAGGAATACGGTTTTTTATGAGCTTTATATACTTCCAGTGCCCGCATCAGCCGTTGAGGGTTCTGAGGATCTACTCCGTTCCAAAAGACCGGATCTGTTTTGGCAACTTGTTCCTGAAGCCAGGTTAAACCGTTTTGATGGTATTCTTGAATGACCCAATTTCGGATTTCGGGCGGCACTTCAGCCATTGTGTCGAGTCCGGATAATAAGGCCCGAATGTAAAGACCCGAACCGCCCACTAAAATTAACGGAGCAATTGCGCGGCGTTTTTGAATAAGCGCGTAGGCTTTTTGAGCATACGTTCCGGCACTTAGTGCTTCGGTAATACTGCAATAATTTATAAAATGGTGCGGTATACGCGATAACTCTTTTTCATTGGGTTTGGCGGTACCAATGGTAAGTTCTTTATAAAATTGTCGGGAGTCAAACGAAACAATTTCTGCTTGGTACATTTCTGCGAGTGTAAGGGACAACTCGGTTTTACCGGAGGCTGTGGGGCCTGCAAGACAAATGATAAAATGCATGCTGTATTAGGCGCGTTTCCAGCGTGGAGGCCCCAAGCGGCTTACATTTTTTAAAATTCGAGCAAAAAGGTCAACATACAAACACAGTGCTAAAAGTGCCGTCATACTCCAAATGACAGCAGCGTTGAACCAGTAAGTAGGTATCCAAAGTCCAAGAAAATTTTTACGTGCTGCAAAAAAATGGGCCCTTCCAAGTACCGATCGGTCGGGATCTGCAAAAACCGGGTCAATTTGTTGTATTAATTGTCCGTCTTTTTCAAGGCAGCGCTCACCACTAATATCGTGTGAATTTTTCACCAACTGCGTTAGCGATTCATTTTCATAAGATTCTTTAAAAGCGACCAAGCCTTCGTTACCCATTTTTTGGATGAGCCCAAGTGTAATTATATTTTCTCGCTCTCGGGCCTGATTGTCCAAACTAATATAATACGATTTTATTTCTTCGTTTAAGTAGTTTCGGGTTGCGTCAATGGTTTCTTGGGTTAAGCTATTGGGTTTAAGTAACAGGGGTTTCCATAGTTCACAAAACCGTTCATTTTTTACGTGAAACGATTGTTGTATGTACCGGGCTTCTTTTTGCAATTCAAATTGTAGCAGGGCTATTATCTGGGTATTAAGGGTTTGCTTGTGTTGCAATTGCTCTTCCAGACGGGTGAGGTTATCCAACATTTTTTGAATCCAGTAATCCCGTTTATAGGAGGCAATGCTCATGCGCCGGTGTTCTTTAAAATAGGTTCGTTCGTAGGCGTTATCGTTAAATTGATTAACGGCCAGAGCTTCAAATGCCCATCGGCTGGCCATAATTTCACCCGTAAAGGGAACGCCCCCTTGCACGGCAATTTGCGGATTTAGTTTATCAAATTTAACCACCACCCCGGCTAAAAGGAGTTGAGGAATGATTAAAAAGGGAATTAGTATATAAATGGTTACGGCGCTGTTAAAAGCCGAAGAGATGTTAAGCCCCAGCATATTGGCAAAACAAGAGGTTGTAAACAAGATAAACCAATAATCCAACCACATGCCTTTAATACCTAAAACCCAGTTGCCAATGACAATAAAGGTTAAGGTTTGAAGGGCAGATAACGAAAACAGCAAAACAATTTTACTCCACAAATAACTTCCTTTACTTAAGTTTAAAAACGATTCGCGTTTTCTGATTTTTCGGTCGCGAATAATCTCCTCGGCACTAACGGTTAATCCAATAAACAATGCAACCACAACCGACATAAACAAATAGGCCGGTAAATTTTCGTTGTTGAAAAAAGTGTAGCCCTTGTGTTGAAATTCATCTGGATTAAAATACCGTACCAGATACGCCAAAATAAATGCCAGTATGGGCGCTTCGAGGCTGTTAATAATTAAATACTGGGTATTGGTGAGTTTGCTTCGAACGTCGCGGGTTAAAAATATTTTAAATTGTTTCCAAAGCCCCGGAATTTTAAAAATACTTTCCGGTATACGGCTTTTTTCCGATTTCTGATGGATATGCGGCTCAATGCGCACTTTGTAATCGTGATTCCAGGTTGCAGGGTTTATTTTTCGGTTATAGGTTAAGTTTCCGTATTCATCCACCACTTTACTTTCTATGATGTTAAATATTTGTTCCGGATTTACATTACCGCAATGAAAGCATTCGGACTCGTCGGCATTTACATGGTCGATGCGGTGTTTAAAATAGGTAATGGCATCAACCGGATTGCCATAGTATATGGGATAACCGCCCAAATCTAAAATAATCATCCGGTCAAACATTTTATAAATTTCTGAGGAGGGTTGATGAATTACTACAAAAATTAGCTTGCCTTTTAATGCCAACTCCTTTAATAAATCCATGATGTTTTCCGAATCCCGCGATGACAGGCCCGAGGTGGGTTCGTCAACAAACAACACAGCCGGTTCCCGAATCAGTTCAAGGGCAATGTTCAGGCGTTTTCGCTGTCCGCCCGAAATTGTTTTATCCAGCGGTGAGCCCACCTTTAAATCGCGGGTATCGCTGAGTCCCAGATCGGAAAGCAGGGCAATGCATTTTTTGGTTATTTCGTGTTCGTTTAAATTTCCAAAACATAATTTGGCATTGTAAAATAAATTTTCAAAAACACTCAGCTCTTCAATTAATAAATCGTCCTGACTGATGTGCCCGATAACGCCCTCCAATTGTTTGCGTTGGGTGTGTACATTTATTTGATTTATTAAAACCGTTCCCTGCGAGGGTTTTTCATTACCGTTTAATACGTTTAATAAGGTTGATTTTCCGGCACCCGAACCTCCCATGATGCCAACGAGCTTTCCGCTTTGCTCATGTACATTAACATCCCTTAATCCGAGTTTACCCGAAGGAAAGGCAAAGGAAAGGCCATGGGCTTCAAAAATAATGCGATGGCTTTGGTCGGAGGTTAAAAAACGGGCGACCACATCGCTGTAATATACCGGTTTTAATTTGGCCGAACGCAGGGATGAGCCGGGGTTAAATAAATGAATGCGGTCGTTGTGAATGCTTTGTCCATTAAGGACCAGTCCCATTTTACCCAAAAGCTTGATGGCATATATACCAACACTGGGAACCTGCACCACACAAACAGGATGTTTAAGCCCCTCTACACACCACTGATGCCGCAGTTTAACCTCCGGGTCGGCATTGGTTACCAGGGTAAGAAAATGAGCCTGGTCGGGAATGTTGCTTTCGCTGGCCGACACAAAGGCATCCAGCAACTGGTATTCGAAAGGCTCGATGTTAAAGGCATCTGAAACGGTTTTTACAAACTCCTGCTCCTGCGCTCCGATTTTTCCGGTCGTATGGGTCATTTCCATTAAACGCAGCAAAACCACCAGTTTTTGGTTTTGCTCCAGCTCTTGGTTGATTTCGTTGCAAATACGTAAAATTTTAACCGAGTTTAACGATGTTCGTTTGGCCTGTCCTTCTTTGCGTTTACTGGTTAAATGAAGTTGTTGCACAAATGCATCGTATAAATTTAAATGGGTTAATACATGCTCTTCATTAAGCTGATTGCGCAAAAAATTTTCAACGACCTGTCGTTCGTCCTCACTGTTTTCAGGTTTTGCCACTATGGCAAACAACTGCATCATGGCTTTTAAAATGGCTTCACTCATCGTTTAAGGTTTTAATTGGTCAAATACGCAGTTAAAAAAAATCAAACTGTTTTTAAAATCTTTACGGCTAAACCGGGTTTCGGCTTTTGCAAAACTATACCCGCTAAGGCCCTCGTAGCGCAATTGACTCAGGTAGTTTCGCTGTACGGGAATCACGTACATGGCTTCGTTTTTATTTATTTTAAATTGCAGTACGTTTTGTTCAGAATAGTGTTTATTACCGGAATGCAATTCCAGCTCGTCGGACCGGCCAAAATAAAAGTTTTCGACCGTGTAACAAATTAAAAATATTTTTTGTTCGCTGGTTTTAAAGACCCGGATTTTTCCTTTTTTTTCAAGCTTAAGTTCAACATAGGAGCCCTGATGCAGTTTTCCTGTGGTGGGAATGGTTAGGGTATCAATTTGAATGTGGCATTCAAAGCTTTGCTGGGCCCGCAGGGTTCCGGTCCAATAAAATACAATACCAAGAACAAACCACCAACGCATCGTTTTTGAAATTACAAAAAAACCGCGGTTTTTTTTACGCAATTTTTAAAGGACTATTCAGCGTTTGCGTTCATACAGATTGTACCTTTGAAGGGTGGAAATCGGCAACGATATTGTGGCCCTGGCCAGTGCAGAGGGTGCTTCAGCCATTGCCTTGTTTAGACTAAGCGGAGCTGGCGTTCGAACTAAAATGGAACGCGTTTTTAAACCCCGAAACAAATCTCCGCGTTTTCAATGGATTCCAAGAAAGGCCATGCTGGGTACTTTAGAATACCAACACCGTATTTTGGATGAGGTATTGCTTATTTGGTACCCTGCACCCCATTCGTATACAGGTGAGGACATGATTGAAATCAGCAGCCACGGATCGGTGTATTTACAACGCAGTTTGCTGCAGTGTTTTTATGAGCTGGAAATTGCTCCAGCCGATCCCGGAGCGTTTACGTTAAGGGCTTTTTTAAATCAAAAACTGGATTTGAGTCAAGCCGAGGCGGTTGCCGATTTGGTTGCTGCCGATAGTGCAGCAGCCTACGATCAGGCCATGCAACAGTTAAGAGGCGGTTACAGCCAGCACATTGAACAACTTCGTTTAAATCTGGTTGATTTGGCTTCTTTGCTGGAATTGGAATTGGATTTTAGCGAAGAAGATATTCGTTTTGCCGACCGAGGCCAGTTGCAAGAGTTGATTTGCCAAACCAAGCAAGAACTTCAGCAGCTGCTGGATGGATTTTATTGGGGAAACGCTATTAAAGAAGGAATTCCGGTGGTTATTGCCGGAAAACCCAACGCCGGAAAATCCACATTATTAAATGCACTTTTGCAAGATGAACGGGCCATTGTCAGTCCATTGGCCGGCACGACCCGCGATACGCTCGAAGAACGCTTTTACTGGGGAGGCTATACGTTTCGGTTTATTGACACCGCAGGTTTGCGCACTGCCACAGATGAAATCGAAAAGCTGGGAATTGACCGCAGTTATAAGGCCATTGAAAAAGCCTTAATTGTTTTATTTGTTTGGGATGCGCATGCCGAACCATTTGACGCAAAGGACATTCAATCCATTCAAGAAAAAAATCCAAAAGCAGAAATTATATGCATTGCCAATAAAACCGATTTATCTCACCATATTGTTTCAAAGGCCATTGCAATTTCTGCACAAGAACATAAAGGCATCGAGGATATTAAAAACCAACTGCTGCAATGCACTCAAAAACTTCAACCCACAACGGCGGCCCTGGTTACCCAGGCCCGTCATGCCGAGGCGCTAAAAAAAGCGCATAAATTTATTCAAAATGTAGAACAGGCCCTGCAAACAAATGTTACGGCCGATTGGTTGGCTTTCGAATTAAAAGAGGCTCTGGATGCTTTAGGTGCTATAACCGGAAAAGTATGTTCAGAGGATTTACTTAAAAATATATTTTCTAAATTTTGTATCGGGAAATAATCGCGTCAAATTAGAGCAAAAAAACAGTAC
>CAWUNH010000040.1:0-8476 GCA_963923435.1 uncultured bacterium | reverse complement strand
ATAAAACCTACCTTCAGAGCCTTAAAAAAACAGAGCGCTTGAGTCATTAATGTTTCCTGCCTCCGACAAATTTGGAATTATGATGCATTAAGTTCTTTAACTGTGCGGTAAATTTCAGCAACAAATAGAGTTAAACCCAAACGGAATTATTTTTTTAGTCTTTAAACTCCGGTTTACGTTTACTTAAAAAAGCGTCTACCCCTTCTTTAAAATCCGAACTTGAAAAACAGGCTCCAAAATGTTCAATTTCTGCCGCCAGTCCTGCTTCGGATGCGCCGTGGCCTGCTTGAATAACCTGAAGGGCATGCGCAATGGCCCGTGGACTGTTTTTTGAAATCCGCTCTGCCAATTCCATTGCAGCTTCCATTAACCGTTCGGGAGCTACCACGTCGTTTGCAATACCCCATTGCAAGGCCGTTTGGGCATTAATGGGCGTGCCTGTACAAATCATTTCGGTGGCTTTACCCTTACCTATAAGTTGAGCCAAACGCTGCGTTCCTCCGTATCCCGGAATGAGGCCCAAACTTACTTCCGGCAAACCCACCTTAGCGGTTTCCGAAACAATGCGCATATGACAGCTTAACGCCAGTTCTAAGCCTCCGCCCAAAGCAAATCCGTTTATTGCAGCAATGATGGGTTTGGGATATTGTTCGATATAGGAAAATACCTGCTGGTGGCCTTTTTTACTGAGTTCTGTTCCGCCGGCCACATCAAAGTTTGCAAATTCCGCAATGTCTGCTCCGGCTACAAATGCTTTTGTTCCGGAACCGGTTATTACGATGCATCGAATGTGTGGATTGTATTTATTGCTTTCCAATACAGCATGCAATTCAGATATAATTTCGCGGTTCAGAGCATTTAGTTTGTCGGGTCGGTTAATGGTAATAACCATATGCAGACCGGTTTGAGATATTAATAGGCTGTTCATGATCTTTTATACAAAGATACAGCCTTCCTGGCCTTTTAGCTACCTTTAAGGCATGCTAAAACTTCAAAATTATATTAATGGACAGTGGATGGACCCGGTTTCAGAAAGGTATTTTGATTCGGTAAATCCGGCAACCGGAAAAGCGCATGCCCTGGTGCCCGACAGCGATGAAAGAGACGTAAACCTGGCTTGTCAAGCGGCACAGGCAGCATTTGAAGCATGGCATAAATTAGGACACGAAAAACGGTCCTGTATTTTAATACGCTTGGCTCAATTAATTGAGTCGCACCTGGAACGATTGGCCCTGGCCGAAAGTATTGACAATGGCAAACCCTTAAAACTGGCACGTCATGTAGACATTCCCAGAGCCGCTGCAAATTTTAATTTTTACGGAACCGGTATTTTACATTATGCCTCCGAATCGCATCACATGGAAGGAACCGCTGTAAATTACACCTTGCGTCAACCGGTGGGCGTTGTGGGCTGTATTTCTCCCTGGAATTTACCCTTGTATTTATTTAGCTGGAAAATTGCGCCCGCTCTTGCGGCCGGATGTACCGTTGTTGCCAAGCCCTCTGAAATTACACCCTACACGGCTTATTTACTCTCAGAACTTTGCATGGAAGCAGGATTTCCGCCGGGTGTGTTAAATATTGTTCACGGCTATGGATTTAAAGCCGGAGATGCAATCGTACGACATCCGGGTATTCGAGCGGTTTCTTTTACAGGAGGAACCGCCACCGGAAAACACATCGCATCGGTGGCTGCACCGGAGTTTAAAAAATTATCCCTGGAGCTGGGCGGAAAAAATGCCAATATTATTTTCGAGGATTGCGATTTTGAATCCATGCTTAAAACGACCCTGCTGTCTTCTTTTTCAAACCAAGGTCAAATTTGTTTATGCGGTTCCCGCATTTTAGTTCAGCGCTCAATTTTAGAACGGTTTACCAATGCCTTTGTGGAGGGCGCCAAAGCCTTGAGCATTGGCAATCCACTGACGGATTCAACTCAAATTGGTGCCGTAGTATCTAAAAATCATTTTGATAAAATTTTGGCTTATATCGAATTGGCAAAACAAGAAGGTGGTAAAATTCTCTGCGGCGGCTCGGCATATAACCCCGGTGGAGAAAACTCAGAAGGGTATTTTATTGCGCCCACGGTTATCAGCGGATTAAGTCCGTCCTGCCGAATTAATCAGGAAGAAATTTTTGGTCCCGTTGTTTCGCTTATTCCATTTGATACGGAGGAGGAAGCCCTGCGCATTGCAAACCAAACGCCCTACGGTTTGGCCAGTATTTTATGGACGTCTCATTTAAAACGGGCGCATCAGATGGCCGCCGCATTGCATTCTGGAATTGTTTGGATTAATTGTTGGCTGTTAAGAGATTTGCGAACTCCTTTTGGCGGAGTAAAAGGAAGCGGCGTTGGACGCGAAGGTGGTTTTGAAGCCTTGGATTTTTTTACCGAACCTAAAAATGTTTGTATAAAAATTTAATCCCTTGACCCATTACGAAGTTCTGGATATTCCAAAAAATGCCGGCATTAAACAAATTAAATCGGCCTTTAGAAAAAAGGCCATGCTGTTTCATCCCGATAAACGGGAGGGCTCCGTTACGCAGTTTCATGCCTTGCGCAAAGCCTACGAAATTTTATCGGATCCTGCCAAGCGCCGTCAATACGATTTAAGTTTACAAACTAAAGTATCATCCCTTAATAAAAAAAAACACCCTGCCTTTAGAAAATCTCACGCAGCGACAGAAGCTTCGCGGCAGGCCTATTACGACGCCTACATTCGGCCTAAACAGCAACCCACTTCGTCTGCAGGAACAAGCTCTAAACAACCTGCTTCTGCATACAAAGAGTACAGGTATTTTATTTGGGCGGGTATTATTACCCTGCTGCTTGCCTTGCTATTGGCCATGCTAAGCCCTCTAACAGAACCATTGCCTGTAAAAAAACATCGGATTTTTTTAAAAGAAGGCATGAATCCTTATGTGGATGTTTTTAAAACCGCTACTAGCCAAGGTAACGATACCATTAAAATTATAAACGAAACCCCACAAGATGTGGTTGTTTTTATTTTATCTCCAGAACGCCTTAATTGCTGTTTTACCCTGCCGGCCCTAACAGCGGCTCGATCGATTCCCATTGACAGCAAGGGTGTAAAATGCATTGTTTCAACCGGTAACGCCTTTTCAAGCCATGCACTAAACACCAATTGGCCCGGATTTACTTTAAATGCAAAGTTTTTTTTATTTCAAAATTGTATAATGCCAGGAAACCTTATTACATTTAAACAATCAAATTTTTTTAAACCTATTGGTCCAACCGAATTTATTACCATGTTAAAACCTTATGAATTTTAAAAGCGTTGAACATATTGGCATAGCCGTATCGGATTTAACAAAGGGTAAACAACTCTACGAAAAACTTTTGGGCAGTCCCTCTTATAAGGACGAATACGTTGAATCTGAAAAAGTTTGGACCAGTTTTTTTAAAACCGGACCCACAAAATTAGAACTCTTGTATTCCGAAACGGAAGATCATGTAATAAATAAATTTATTGCTAAACGGGGTGAGGGCATTCATCATATAGCGTTTTTAGTTGATAATCTGGATGCCGAAATGAGCCGGCTAAAAAAAGAAGGTTTTCAGTTTTTACAGGAAATGCCAAAACCCGGCGCCGACAATAAACGAATTGTTTTTTTACATCCTAAACAAACGGGCGGTATTTTGGTTGAACTATGTGAAGAAATGCAACATGAGTGAAATAACCCTGCACATACTGGATTCTGATTCTATTCAAAAAAGTCTGCAAGCCCCTACAGACATGGGTTTGAGTTTAATGGAGTTTTTAAAGGGCTGCGAATACGACATTCTGGCTACGTGTGGGGGCATGGCCCTGTGTGCCACCTGTCATGTTGAAATATGCACTATGGCAGATCAGCTGGGAGAGCCCAATCCGGATGAACTTGCCATGTTGGATACCCTGCCCAATATTACGCCTACTTCGCGTTTGTCTTGTCAATTGCGGCTGGATCAAATTCCAAACGGAATGACGGTTCGAATTAAAGGTGACGGCCTTTCAGCTTGAAACGTGATCCCATACGGATTTTGAAAACCCCTTTGTAAAAGCCATCCAGCTGAACACACCAAAGCCGGTATTAAAAATTAACAAATGAAAAAAAGTGCCTAAACGGTATCCGGACCAATACGTGGCATTGATATCCAGGGTTATCCATTCCGTTGGCAAAATTAAAGCTAACATCAGGGTAAAGGTAACAATGGTCCAGGCAAACGAAGCCGCGCTTTTTAGGGGCCAGTGTATCCAGTGTCTGAATTTTGCATACGGTTTACCCCATACGTGAATTAAAAAAAACTGACCCTGTTCGGTTTTTAAAAAAGCGAGTGTTTCGTAAGGATTGGAAAGACGGTTTCGGTCTTTAGATTCGGTAAGAAAATAAACATTTTTAATGCCTTTGTTTTGTACCAAATTGTAATGCTCTACTTTAAACTTAATAATATCTGGCCATTCTGATTTTAATTGTGAGTCGGATATAAAATACAAACGGTATTGAAGCGCCAATTCCCTTATGTTTGAAATATTATAAAGCTGTTGCGGGTTTAAACCGGACTCACAGAGCAGCTCCGATTTTTTTTTTGAGTTTACCGGGGTCTTTGGTTGAATAATGGTTTGAGCCCTGGTAACGAGTTGGTCTTCCGGTTTTTGAAAATCTTTTATTTGGCTTAAAGTTTTTTCTAGCATAAATAAAAAATGTACCTTGGATTGCGTATGAGATCTATTAAATTTATTAAAACTGTAACAATTGTAGCGGTATTTTTGTTTGGAACCCTCTTGTTATGCAATTTTTTTATTTTAAACAGCAATGGAAAAGCGGGTTATACCGGGTCTCCGGGTGAAGCCAAGTGTTCAAGCTGCCATTCGGGGGGTACAGCAACAGCCTTTGGCTCGACCCTGTTGGCCACCCCTAATTTTAGCAATAACGAATACTTGCCAGATACGCTTTATACCCTAACATTAACGGCTTCGGCAGCTAATTTTTCAAAATTTGGCCTTGCTTTAGAATGTTTAAATGCAGCCTCAGCCAACACAGGAACATTACAAAATCCTTCACCCGGAACCTTCCTGACCAATGCAGGAAACGGTAGGCGAAACCTCACGCATTCGGGTCCCATTACAACGGTTAATGGCTTAATGCAGGTTTCCTTTAAATGGAAAGCTCCATCTGCAGGTAGCGGACTTAGCAACTTTTATTACTGTCTAAATGCCGTTAACGGAAATAACAACACCTCCGGTGATTTTGTATTTAGCAACAGTTTAACACTGTCCGAAGGTGCGGTGGTTACCAACACCACACATGTTACAACCCTAAACTCGAATAATAAATCTTTTAACTTTAGTAACGGCCAATTTCAGTTTTACACCCTAAATTTTGAAAACCTTCCATATGAATTTGAAATTTTAAATCTGGAAGGCAAGCGAATTTATTATAAAGCCCTACAATCCAAAAATGAATCGTTGGCACTTTCTTCCATTTTATCAAACAATGGATTTTACTGGGTTCGACTAAAATGCGGATCGGAAATAAAACAAATTCAATTAATGCACCTGCAACCTTAAACAAGTTTGCGTTCCAATCAACTGCGCCTTCTGAGTCGCACCATTTGCTCAACATGAGCCGTATGCGGAAATAAATCCAGC
Organism: uncultured bacterium; assembly: GCA_963923435.1. Classification (GTDB taxonomy): domain Bacteria; phylum Bacteroidota; class Bacteroidia; order B-17B0; family Aurantibacillaceae; genus Aurantibacillus. Next base: position 2,825 of record CAWUNH010000040.1, on the reverse strand, counting down.
GGACGTACCCGATCTACTTTGTAACTTGCATCCAAGGCCGCTAAATCTCTGGCCTGGGTGGCCGGATTGCAACTCACATAAATTATGCTGGGAGGACTTTGTTGCAACAAGGTTTCAATGACCCGAGGATGAAGACCGGCTCTGGGGGGATCTAATACAACCAAATCGGCAGGGCCCTGTTCTTTAATAAATGTTTCTGAATATACTAAACTCATGTCACCGGAAAAAAAATGAGCGTTTTTAATACCGTTTAGCTGAGCGTTTTCCTTGGCATCGGCAATAGCCGCTGCAACATATTCTATTCCAATAACCTTTTTAGCTTTGGAGGCCAGGTATAAGGCAATGGTTCCGGTTCCAGTGTACAAATCGTATACAATTTCATGCCCCTGCAATTCTGACCACTCTAAAATAAGATCGTACATTTTTTTGGCCTGAAGGGTATTGGTTTGAAAAAAAGAGGCAGGACTAATTTTATAACAGAGTTTGCCCAGGGTTTCGTATAAAAACTCCTTACCAAACACACAGCGGGGCTGTAATCCTTCGAGGGTGTCGTTGCCTTTTTGATTGTGCACAAACCACAGGCTTGAAATTTCGGGCCGGTGTTTAAGAAGTTGTTTTTTAAAGGTTTCTATTAACGCCTCTTCCCATTCAAAAAATTGAATCAGTACCATGCACGATCCATCTTCGGCGGTACGTATCATTACCGTTCTTAAGCATCCGGTTTTTAAGCGGGCATTGTAAAAACAAATGTTCAATTCGAGGGCCAGGTTTCGAATGGTAGTGCGGATTAAATTGCTGGGTTCTGGCTGCAAGTCACAATGCTCGATATTTAAAATCTTATCAAACCGTCCGGGCAAATGAAATCCTAAGGCCGGGTACCATTTAAAATGGTCTGATTGCATTTCCGATTCGGTAACCCAGGCACGTGAACTGGCCGAAAATTCCAATTTATTGCGGTACCCGTATATACGGTCTGAGGGCACAATGGGTTCGGGTTGGGGTAATTGTATCCGGCCAATCCGTTCTAATGCATCCTGTGCAAATTTTTGTTTAAAAACCAATTGTTGCGGATAATTTAGTTGTTGCCATTTACAACCTCCACACGTTCCAAAATGCAAGCACTTGGCTTGTACGCGGTCGGGTGAATAGGTCTGCCAATTTACAGCTCGGGCCTCAAGGTATGTTTTTTTATTCCGCAGCACGTCAACATCAACAACATCGCCCACAACTGCCAATTCGATAAAAACAACCCGTTCTTCATGCCGCGCAATGCCTTTTCCTTCTACCGACAAATCGGTTACGCATAATCCTTCAAGGCGTTTTGGCAACTTAGACATATTGCAAAACTACAGTAATTGCGCTCTAAAAAACAAATACCTTTGCACATGCCCCGGTTTTTTATTAAGCTTTCGTATTTAGGCAACGCGTATAACGGCTGGCAAAAACAAAAAAACTCCACTCAAACCGTACAGCAATGCATTGAATCGGCATTACAAACGGTGCTCCGCGAACAGCTCTTGCTTACCGGTTGTGGCAGAACCGATACCGGTGTGCATGCCCGAAATTACTGGGCGCATTTTGATTGTAACAATACGGCTTTAAAAACACATTGCAGTGCAATCGTTCATAAACTCAATTCGGTATTGCCCAAATCCATTGTGATACATTCTATTTACAACGTACTTGACACTGCGCATGCCCGATTTGATGCCCTTTCGAGAAGTTACGAATACCTGATTATACGTAAACCCGATCCGTTTTATCATTCAAGGGCCTGGTTTATTCACGGCGAACTGGATACCCATGCCATGCATCAGGCAACTACGCAACTTATGGGCAAGCAAGACTTTAAATCGTTTTGTAAATCACACGGACAGCAAAAAACCACTTTATGCAGCGTTTCTTCTGCGGTATGGGATTTTTCAAATCCGGATCTCTGGACGTTTACAATTTCTGCCAATCGATTTTTAAGGGGCATGGTTCGTGGCCTGGTTGGCACGCTTGTTCAAATTGGACAACATAAACGCCCGGATTCGGATATGTTGCGCATTTTGCAGGCTGCAGACCGTCGAATAAGCGGCCCTCAGGCCCCTGCAGAAGGTTTGTATTTTACAGGAGCCGAATATTCTAAAACTTTGTTTATTGAAAAATAAAACCACCATATCCATTCGCTTAATCCGCCGGGTGCTTTTATACACCCGACCTTACACCATCCTGTTTTATGGTGCTATGGGCATTACACTGGTATTATCGGCACTGTCGATTGCACGGCCGCTGCTAATAAACACTTCTATTCAGAGCATTGGCCGGCCGCATTCTAACTTAAACGATTTTTATTTTTATTGCAAACTAATTTTGTTTAGTTTATTTATTGAATCTGCATTGCAAATATTAAACCTCCGTTTAACATCAACCCTAGGTCAGTTCATCGTACGGGACCTTAGAAACCAGGTTTTTAAACATTTGCTTCACCGTAAAAATGCCTATTACGACCAGAACGCGGTAGGCACTATGGTAACACGATCGGTTTCAGACATAGAAAGTATAAACGAAATGTTTTCGCAGGGATTTATTGTTATTGCCGGCGACGTTTTAACCATTTTGGTTTTTATGGCCGTAATGTTATGGGTAAATCCGGTATTGGCAGTTGTGGCCATGAGTACCATTCCCCTGTTGTTTATTGCCACCGCTTTTTTTAAAAGGGGCGTAAAGTCTTCGTTTACACAGGTTCGACAAGCCGTATCTGCATTAAACGCATTTATACAAGAACACATAAACGGCATGGCTGTAGTTCAATTATTTAACCGCGAAAAAGCAGAATACGA
>CAWUNH010000039.1:0-8511 GCA_963923435.1 uncultured bacterium | reverse complement strand
ATACCCGATATAAAGCCGATGCCATAGTAAGCCACATGGGTCGTGAATTACCCTGTCAAACAGTTACCGGAAGCGGATCAATCGTTTTATTGGCTTCTCAGGCAGATGTTGTGGCAATTGACGAAGCGCAGTTTTTTGATTTTGGTTTGGTGGCGGTTTGTCAGGAATTGGCCGCAATGGGCAAACGCGTCATAATTGCTGGTTTAGACATGGATTCCAATGCTGAGCCCTTTGGTCCTATGCCCGCTTTAATGGCAGTGGCCGATCAGGTATATAAAGTGCAGGCGATTTGCGCACAATGCGGTAATTTAGCATACGTGAGTTATCGAATTGCAAATGAATCAAAGCAAATTCATTTAGGAGAAAAAGACGCATACAAACCTTTGTGCCGAACCTGTTTTTTAAAACACCAACATGCTTAGCACCGAAATCGCAAACATCTTAAATGCCCAGCATCTGGGACCTGAATCTGAAATCAATGCAGTTGTATTCGACAGTCGTCAGGTGCTTGAGGGCAATCAAATATTGTTTACAGCCATTAAAACCCCCTCAAACGACGGTCATCGTTACATTCCAGAACTCATCGAAAAAGGCTTGCGTGTTTTTATGGTGGAGCTGGAATATCAAATTCCGCAGGCTTTTTTAACAACACATACCTGGATTCGTGTAAAAGACGTTTTACATCATTTACATGTTTGGGCAGAATGGAAACGAAATCAATTTAAAGGTTTATGTATTGCCATAGCGGGCAGTCAGGGAAAAACCATGGTTAAGGAATGGCTTTATCAGTTGCTTAAACAAGACTATTCAATGGTTCGAAGCCCCCGAAGCTTTAATTCTCAATTGGGTGTAGCTTTGAGTTTGTTACGTATAGAACCCCATCACAATCTGGCATTGCTGGAGGCCGGTATTTCAAAACCCAATGAAATGCAAGCCTTAGAACGTTTAATTCGTCCGGACCTGGTAGTGTATACCTCCTTTGGAAGCCCTCACGATGAGGGTTTTGAAAACCGCCATCAAAAATCTATAGAAAAACTAAAATTGGCCATTCGTGCAAAAGCGGTAATTGCCAATCAAATACAGCGTCCCAATAATTTTAAAGGTCAGTGGATACAAATTGACAAGCAAGGTGCAGTATCGTATGAATTTAACGAGCCCAGCCTTAAACTTGTTTTTTTCGACAAATCCATGACTTTTCAGTTGCCCTTTAAAGATGAAGTTTCGGTTCGCAATTGCGTCACTTGCATTACTGTAATGCTGCATCTTAATTATTCAACAGAGTGCATACAAGCACGCATTATGGATCTTCGACCGGTGTCCATTCGTTTGGAAGTTAAGCAAGGCTGGGGTAACAGCATTCTGGTCAATGATTTTTACAATGCCGATCTCGAATCTTTGGAATATGCACTGCAATTTTTAATTCAACAGCCTGCGCGAAGTCGAACGCTTATGATTGTCTCCGATTTGGAACAAAGCGGTCTAGATTTTACACAGCGGGCCCAATACCTACAGGCCTTATGCCGCAGATACGCGCTTGATTATTGTATAATGGTGGGTTCCTCGTTTTTAAACCCTCTGCCAGCATGGCCCTGCGAATACAAAGTTTTTAGTTCCACACAAGAGTTGTTAAATCACTGGCAGGTTTTAAGTCCATTGTTTTCACAATCCCGAATTCTTTTAAAAGCAGCCCGATCCTACAATTTTGAAATACTCGCACAGCGTATGCAAATTCAGTCTCACGCAACCGTTTTTCAAGTAAATCTGAGCCGTTTGCGCGAAAACCTGACTGTTTTTAAATCCCAACTTTTGCCGGGTGTAAAAATAATGGGAATGGTTAAGGCAATGGCTTATGGCAGTGGTGGAATCGAAATTGCTCATTTTTTACAACAATCCGGAGTCGAATACCTGGCCGTCGCATATACCGATGAAGGGGTTTCGTTGCGTCAATCGGGTATAACACGGCCCATTATGGTCATGAATCCTGGTGAAGATAATTTAGAAGAATTGCTGTTTAATCAACTGGAACCCGAAATATTTAGTATTCGAATTTTAAAAAAATGGATAGAAGTTGTAGACTATAGCGATGCCGCCGAAGTTAAAATTCATATAAAGTTGGACACCGGAATGCACCGTTTAGGATTTTTACCCGAGGACTTGGAAACCCTGTTATCCTTGTTAAAGGCCCATCCCAAAATTAAAGTAGCTTCGGTATTTTCGCATTTTAAAGCCTCGGAACAATCCGCATTGGATTCCCTGAGTCAAATTCAATTAGAACGCTTTAACAGCATGCAAACTTCAATAATCCAGGCATTGGGTTATCCGGTACTTCGCCATATGGCCAATACGCAAGCCATTTTACGACTCCCAAACAGTCAAATGGACATGGTTCGCCTGGGAATTGGATTATACGGTTTATCTACCCTGGAGGGCATGGTTCCGGTTTGTAAATGGTTTACCCGAATTTCTCAAATTCGTTGGGTAAACGCCGGAGAAAGCATCGGGTACGGACATGCAAATCTTTTGGATCAACCGACCCGTATTGCAACCCTGCCAATCGGGTATGCCGATGGTTTATCTAGAGCCTTGGGACATGGAAAACACGGAGTTTACATTCAAAATAAATTTTGCAAGATTTTGGGTTCTGTGTGCATGGATATGCTCATGGTAGATCTGGGTTCACTGAATGCTCAGGAAGGCGATGAGGCTGTAATTTTCGAAACCATCGAACAACTCGAAAACCTGGCTAAAGCAATGCAAACCATTCCTTACGAAGTATTAACCTCCATTTCTTCCCGCGTTAAACGCGTTTATACAATCGACTAGGGTTGACGCGCCACAACCGAAATTTCAATTCGGGCTTTTTTGGGCAATTCACAAACGCCAACGGTTTCCCTTGCGGGGTAGGGCGTTTTTACATATTCTCCGTATACGGCATTTATCCGGTTAAACCAATCTAATCGCGTAGTGTAAATTGTCGCTTTAACAACCTGATTCCAATTTGTACCGGCGGTTTGCAAAATTTGCGAAATGTTTTCCATTACCCGACGGCATTCGGCTTCTACAGAACTGGTGTCCAGCCGTTGGTCTGCAAGAAGGGCAATTTGACCGGAAACAAATACAAGTGAGCCTTCCGTTCGGTAAGCAGCGTAGGGACCAATGGGTTTGGGCAGGTCTTTTACTTGGGCCGTAATCCAAATGGGCAGCATGAAGCAAATCCCTAATAAAACAAATTTATTTTTCAGACGTTGCATTTGTTTCACAAAGTTGACGCAGGCCTTTAATTAAAACGTTTAGTTCGCGGGTAGAAGTATAGACATGCGGCGTAACACGAATGCCATTTAAGGCCTCTACCTGAATGGCTACGGTATGCAGTTTATGCGTATCAAAAAGGGCTTTTTCTATTTGAGTGCCTTTCCATCCTTCAATTCCAACATGCGCAATGGCGCAGGAATGTTCCGCATCCATGCGGGTGCTTAAACGTATGCGGTTATGTTTTGAGAGTTCTTGAACCCAATAGTTTTTTAAAAAACGCAAACGCTCTTCTTTACGCTGCGCACCAATTGCTAAATGAAAATCGATGGCTGTACCAATGGCCATTTCAGCTGCAAAGGAACGGGTTCCTAAATTTTCAAATTTCCGAATATCACTGCTGTCGGGTTCTGGTGCAGACAACAAGGCCCAAACCGATTTTATTTTATTTTTTCGTACGTACATTAATCCGGTTCCAAACGGCGCCGATAGCCATTTGTGCAGGGAGGTTGCGTAATAATCGGCTCCGGTATCGGGGATTCGGTACTGAATGTGGGCAAAAGAATGCGCGCCATCAACTATAACTTCACATCCTTTTAAATGTGCGGCATCTGCAATTTTTCGAACCGGAACAATGTTTCCGGTCCAGTTGATCATATGCGTTATATGAACAATTTTTGTTTTTGAACTTATGGCATTGGTATAACGCAAAACAACGGCCTCATCCGATTCTAAAGGTTGGGGCAAATCAATCCATTTTAACACCACACCGTCTCGTTTTTCACGTTGTTTCCAGGCATTCATCATGTTTGGATAATCGTATTTGCTTAGTACAACTTCGTCACCGGCTTTTAGTTGCAAACCAAAAATTATACTGTTAAGTCCTTCTGTTGAATTGCGATTAATGGCCAGTTCGTCGGATTCGCATCCGGCCAATTCTGCCAGTTTTTGACGCAGCGCTTCACGGCCCTGATCTAAAATTCGCCACATATAATACGAGGGCGCCTCGTTGGCGTATTCATAAAAACGAATGTGGGCATCCTGAACCGGTTTGGGTTGAGGTGAAACGCCTCCATTGTTTAAATTAATAATGGTTGGACTTACCGTATAAGACGATTTAACCCAGGCCCAAAAATCTTCGTCTCCTGCGCTGGCATCGGGGGGCAATTGTTCCAATCGGGACAGCTGTTGTTCTAATTTGCGGGTCCATTTAGGCTGCAGGGCACTCAGGGCTTCCAGGGCAGAAAGTCCTCCTAATCCAGCCCATAAAAAACGTCTTCGGTTTAATTTCACGTACTTAATTTACAAAAAAAACAGGCAATGGATCAATTCCATCTTTGGACCTGTGTGGCACTGGCCTGGCAGTTAGGAAATACCACCACATCGGCCAGATGGATTGGTTCGGGGCATTCGATCATCCAGGTAATGGTAAGGGCTACGTCTTTTCCACGAAGGGGTTGCATGTTCTGATAAACCTGTTTTGCTCTTTGAGCATCGCCTTCAAACCGAACCAAACTAAATTCGGTTTCAACCATGCCCGGGTGCACAGCACTAACCTGCACGCCATGAGCAATTAAATCCAAACGCATGCTACGGGCCAGGGCATCAACAGCATGTTTGGTTGCGCAATATACGTTGCCGTTGGCGTATACTTCTTTGCCGGCAATCGAACCAACTAAAATAATTTTTCCATGTTTTTGTTTAACCATTAAGGGGCTTATTAATCGGCTCATGTATAACAAGCCTTTAACGTTGGTATCAATCATGCGTTCCCAATGATCTAATTGACCTTCGTGTATGGGGGCCAAACCGGCAGCTAAACCGGCATTATTAATAAGTACATCCAGTTTTTCAAACAATGTTTGGTGTTGGGTAACAATGGTCTCGCAGGCTTTGTAATCTCGTATATCAAAAACCAGTGCATGCACTTGAATTTTATATTCAGATTCCAACTCGTGCTTTAATTGAAGCAAGCGTTCCTGCCGGCGTCCGCAAAGTATTAGTTCGTGGCCTTTTTTTGCCAGCTCAATGGCACAAGCTTCTCCTATTCCAGAGGTGGCGCCTGTAATACAGATTGTTTTCATGATTCACTCAAAGATTTTTTTAAAGCACTGTGATGGTAACCGTAACTAAAATATATTATTAAACCAACAACCAACCAGGAACTAAAATACAACCAGTTTTTAAGCCCTAATTCTGAAAGCATGTAAAAGCATAATAATAATCCCATTGTAGGAATTACTGAAAATTCATACCACATGGCCATAAGCACAATACAGGTGCCAATACCCCAAAAAATAAACATTGGAATGCCTTGCCAATCCAAAGGTTTATTAAAACATTTATGTAAAAAATCGGGATTGTAAAAATAGGTAAATGCAATTCCAATAATAAGTAAAAGGGGCAATACAAAACGGCTGTTTAAATAGGGTGTTTTAAATGCAGACTTTGGTCGGTGGGGGTCACGAGAAAGTTTTAAAATACCGGCACAAACTAAACAAAAGGCAAACAAAGTCCCTGCAGAGCAAATATCGGTTACCATTGTTATGTCTACTAAAAAAATAGGTATAGCCACCAATATACCGGTCACCAAAGTTGAAAACGAGGGCGTTTTATACCGGGGATGAATTTTTTGAAATGCTTTTGGAAGCAATCCGTCGCGGCTCATGCTGTACCAAATGCGGGGTTGCCCAATTTGAAACACTAGCATTACGCTGGCCATTGCAACTACCGCACTAATGGAAATAATTCCTCCCAGCCACTGAAGTTCGGGAAACCGATCAAATACATACGCTAAGGGATCGCCCACATTAAGTTCGGTGTAGGAAACCATACCGGTTAATACCAAGGCTACCAAAATGTATAAAACAGTACAAATAAATAAGGCATAAAAAATTCCACGCGGCAAGTCTTTTTGAGGATTATGGCATTCTTCGGCTGTAGTGCTTATGGCGTCAAAACCTATGTAAGCAAAAAAAACAGCACTGATGCTGCCGGTTAATCCGTTAATACCATTTGGTAAAAAGGGTTTCCAGTGATCCAGCGACACATAACCGGCCCCCACCATAATAACCAAAACAACAACTGCAATTTTTATAAGAACCATTATATTACTGGCATTTCGGCTTTCTTTAATACCTCTATATACCAGCAGGGTAATGAGGATATTTACAAAAAGGGCCGGGGCATCAAAAATGATTTTTTGGCCCCACAATTCAGGAGCCTGCGCATAGGCCAGCCAGGCCTCGGTGTTTTGCTTGGAAGGGGTATTAAAATAGGCCGCTTTAGCCGAAAAATAATCAACGCAAAGCCATTCCGGAATATGAAAAGGGGTCTGATGGTTGATCAAATGCGTAAAATATTCGCTCCAGGATAGGGCCACGGTTACATTTCCAATGGCATATTCCATAATTAAAGACCAGCCAATCAACCAGGCAAACAGTTCGCCAAAAACCATGTAACTATAGGTGTAGGCACTTCCGCTAACAGGCACTATAGAGGCAAATTCAGCATAGGCAAATGCAGTAAAGCTACAGGCAAGAGCAACAAACAAAAAAAGTAAAATTACACCGGGCCCACCGGAGGCACTGGCTTTTCCAATGGTAGAAAAAATTCCTGCACCAATAATTGCTGCAATTCCAAGTGCAGTTAAATCTTTTACACCCAAATGACGCGATAAGTGATTCGATTGGGTTATCGAATGAAACGATTTTTTTCTAAACAGGTTTTTTAATGCACTCACGGTGTTACCAATACTAATTTATAAAAGATTGGCGCATTGTTCTTTTATTTTTTCAAGTGCATCTTTCATTTCAACCACCTGCCTTTGAAGAAGGGCATCGTTGGCTTTGGATCCCATCGTATTTATTTCTCGGCCCATTTCCTGTGCAATAAAAGCCAATTTTCGTCCGCTGGAAGGCTTAGTTAGGGTTTCTTTGAAAAAATTTAAATGGGCGGCCAAACGCACCTTTTCTTCATTAATATCCGACTTTTCGATGTGCACAATCAGTTCCTGTTCAAACCTAAGGGCATCCAGGGCTGGGGCACTTTCAAACAGCTTAAAATAGTGCAACAGTCGGTTTTTAACCGTTTCAAGTCTTGCGGGTTCGTTTATTCGGATGGTTTCTAAAATTGTATCAATGGTTTCAAGTTGAACAACAATATCCTGTTCCAGTTTGTGGCCTTCCTGAATCCTAAAGGAATTAAATTCCTTTACAGCCAATGGAAGAGCATTAAAAATTTCGTTTCGAATACCGGTTTCGTCACGCATTGATTGGGTGTTCCAAAGTTCCGATTGTTTTAAAACAAAGGCTAAAGGATCGGAAACCGGTAAGCCCAATGCTTGGCTTAAGGATTGAATTTCATTTATATAATGACGTGCCACGGAATGGTTAATAACCGAGAGGGTTTCCGGATTAGAAGGATCTGACACGATGGAACAATCAATTTTACCACGCTCGCAAAATTCACTGATATAAGAGCGCAATTCAGGCTCTAAAAATCGGATGTAAGATGGAATTTTAACCGACAAATCCAGCGTTTTGCTGTTTAAGCCTCGGAGTTCCAATACATATCCTACCGATTGTAGAGTAAACCGAACGGAACCAAATCCGGTCATCGATTTAACGTGTTTCATGCGATTTATTGGTAAAGGTATGAAAATGTATGAGGCTCAGACCGCCCAGAATACACAATCCGGACAGCAGTTTAATGGTATTTAAGGCGTCTTTACCTAAAAGGTAGGCCACCCAACTTGCTAAAAAAGGCTGTAAAAAAATATAGGCTCCCGTTGTTACGGCATTGAGTCGTTTTAAGCCCATAACATTTAGCAAATAGGCTAAAAAGGTGGTTGCAATTACAACAAATCCAAGAGATAGCCAAGAGTACAAATTAAAATCTTGCAAATGAATTTCGTTAATCCGACTCAGTCCAAGGGGGCAGCTGATGATAAAACCAAATAAAAACAACCATTTCATTACGGTAAGGGTATGGTATTTGAATAATAATGGCTTTGAGTAAATTAAAAACAAGGACCAGGAACAGGCGTTGATAACGGTCATTAAATCGCCGGCAAGGGTTTCGCTGCCCCACTGAAAATGACCTTTAAATAAAAGCATTAATAACGCGCCGGTCATTGCCAATGCCAGACCTGTTATTACATTCCATCGCAAGGGTTCGCGATTTAGTATAATTCCCAAAACAAATACCAGTATGGGACTGGTAATCATTATCAGGGCCGAGTTAATGGGAGTGGTATAACAG
>CAWUNH010000038.1:0-8512 GCA_963923435.1 uncultured bacterium | reverse complement strand
GGTTAAACCTCAAACAGAGAGTTTATTTAATCAGATACAATTAAAATTAAACAAAGGCGAAATTGATTTTGCAAATTGGTTGATTTTGTATCAAAGTATTATATCAATTCAAATCGATTATTTAAATGCTATTCGCAATTATTATATTCAAAAATCTAATTTAACGTATTTGATAAACACCCAGCAAAATTAAATGAAAACGATAATTTACAACTGTATTATTTTATTTTTTATTCAATGCAACAGAAACAACACTGTAACTGAGTTTAAAAGTAAATCCCAAATGGATACATTAGTTCAATTAACCAATACGCAATTAAAAAATTCAACCATTAAAACTGATTTTCCAAAAATTAGGTCAATACAACACAGTTTTAATGCGTTTGGTAAAATTGAAACACCCCCCCAAAACATTGTTTCTATTTCTGCCCCAATGGGAGGGTATTTAAAATCCATATTACTTTTACCCGGTTCTCGGGTTAAAAAAGGCCAAGTAATTGCCTATATTGAAGACGCCAAATACATTGATTTACAACAGGAATACTTAACGGGTCAATCCCGACTTCGCTTATTAAATTCAGAATTTATTCGCATTAAAGAGCTTTTTGATAAATCGGCTTGCAGCAAAAAAACTTTTGATGAATCTGAGTCTATTTATGAAACACAGCAAATACTTGTAAAATCATTAGAAGAACGAATGGCCTTAATTGGATTAAATCCAAGTGTTTTTACTTTTGAAAACATTAGCGGTATTATATCTATACATTCTCCTATTAACGGATTTATAACCTCAGTAAACTTCAATGTTGGAAGATATTTAAACCCTTCAGATATTTTGTTAGAGATAGTTAACCCATCTGATTTACATCTCGCTTTATCAATAAATGAGAAAGACCGAATGGATTTATTTGAAAATCCAAAATTTACTGCGGTATTAAATTCACACCCTAATAAATCTTATACTGGAAAAATAATATTAATTAATAATCATCTTTCAATTGAAAATACGCTCGAAGCGCATGGTCATTTTGATACTTTATCAAATGATTTAATTCCAGGTTTGTTTATGAACGCAACTATTTATGGAAATCCTTACAATGCAATCACTGTACCTGAGTCGTGTTTATTTCAATTTAAAGGCAATACATGTGTATTTATTCAAATTGATTCCAACACCTTTTATTGTAAGCCCGTTTCGGTTTCAAAAATTGAAAATAAATGGGCTATTATTAAAAATTTAGAAACACATCAAAGGATTGTTACTGATGGAGTAAACGAAATACTAATGAATTTGAGTAACAGTTTGTAAAATGTTACCTAAACTTTGTTTATTCAGATTTTAAAATAATAAACTCAGTTCGTCGGTTTTCCTGATGTTCAATTTCTGAACAAGTCGACTTTACAGCACCCTCGCAGGCACAGGCATTTTTTAATTTCGACTCACCATACCCTTTACCGTTAATTCGTTCCGGATTGCTGATTAATTTTTTAATATAATCGGCAGACGCTTTAGCGCGTTTATCCGACAGACTTAAATTGGATGTGGCAGAAGATCGGCAATCGGTATGCGAGCCCAATTCTATTACCATTTTGGGGTAATCGTTCATGACTTTAACAATTTTATCAAGTTCTATTTTTGCATCTTTTCGAATGGCGAATTTACCCAAATCAAAGTAAATGGGTTTTATGTCAATCATTTTAGCAATATCCAGCCCAACCTCGATTTTGCCTAAATCGGTATTTAAATACTCATTTAAATTTATAACGCCGGGCGATTTTAATTTTATTCGTACCGTACTTTCTTTGGTTAAATACCCATTTTTTTCAAGTTTGATAAAAAGATTTAAACTGTCGCCGGGCTTCATTTTAGGCAAGGCTTTTTGATACTTGCCATCGGTAGAGGTTATGGCAGAGTCTAACATTTGCGGTTTTTTTGCGAGAATTTTAATTTTAACCTCACTGAGTGGATTTTGATCTTTTACATTTTTAACGGTTGCTACGAGGCTATAACCGGGATTTTTTTCCATTACCAGCGTTACAAATTCCTCTTCCGATTTTGGATTAAACGTATGTGGTTTTTCTAAATCCAAATAATCGTTTTTTGAGGCAAACAAGGTCATGTTTGGAATTTCTTCTGCAACATAAAGAATGTGTCCATTGGCATCGGTGGTATAGCTTGCCAGCACGCCGCTTGGAGTTTTAAGTTGAATTTGGGTATTTGCAAGCAGTTTACCATCGGCATCTTTTAGCGTTACATGCAGGCGTTTTTCAAAAACAAGAGGTTTAAGCATTTGCAATCCATACAAATCATCGTCGCCCGAACCACCCTCGCGGTTGGAGGCAATAAATCCGGCTGTATTGGAGGCATTTAAAATAAACCCATGATCGTCGCCCCGGCTGTTTACCGGAGTTCCTAAATTTCGCGCCTTTATGCGATCTCGTTTTTCTAAGGGTACGGCAAATACATCCAGTCCGCCTAAACCGGCATGGCCATCAGAGGAAAAAAACAGAAACGACTGCGAATTTAAAAAGGGAAACATTTCGCGCCCCTCGGTATTAATTTCAGGCCCTAAATTTTTAACATTGCCCCATTCTCCCTTTTCATTTCGGGTACATTGGTACAAGTCTGTTTCACCATAACCGCCCGGCATATCGCTTGCAAATACGAGTGTTTTAGAATCTACACTCAGTGCAGCATGTCCAAGAGAGTATTTGGCACTGTTTAAATAAAAGGGAACAATACTGTCCCAAACATCTTTGCGTTTATATACCTCTACCAATTCCAAATGCCGCACTCCATTTGAATCGGGAGCCTTGTAATTAACGCGCGTGAGCATCATACAATTTCCGTTAGTATTAAAACAGGCAGGCCCTTCGTGGTATTTTTTGTTAATTTTTCCAAAGGGTTTGGCATTATTAATTTCCAAAGAACTGTCGAGCCCGGCTCGGTATAAATCTAAAAAGGGCAGGTTGTTTCCATTCCAGGTCCGATAAGCCCAATTAATTTCGTGGGCACTGGAGGTAAAAATTAAATAATCCTGATAGTACGCTGGACCAAAATCCTGATGGGCACTGTTAATTTTCAGAGTTTTTATTTTAAATTGCCCCAGGTCTTTAGACAGTTGTTCAAAATAAAAGGGTTCTTTTAAATGCAGTGTGGCCCTTCGGTCGGAAGGTTTACGTTGTTTTAATAATTCTAGCATACTCATGGCATTTGAGTATTTACCACGGCTTTTTAAGCACTGGGCATAATTCCACAAGTCGGCCTCGGTTTCATCAGGGGTGCCGTGAATAGAACTGTAAAGAAGCTCTGCTTTACTAAAATTGCCAGTACGCATGTAGCTGTCAGCCAGCTCTCTTTTTAATTCCGGACTAAGCGAGGCGTTTTCGTCCAGTTGTGCAACAACATCCGGATATCCGTAGGAGGCATACGTCTTATGAGCTTTGTTTAATTTAGATTGCGACCAGGCAATATATGGCAGGGAAGCAATTATCAGGAGGAGGGTGTAGTTTTGAATGCGCATAGTTTAAAAATACCGGGGTGATTTTATTTTTCCTTTTCGTACCGATACCAAATCGTACCTTAACATAAGTTCGTGACTTCCGTTGTTGTAGTTGCCGGTGGCATTGGTAAAAGACCAGTCAAAAGCATAACTGATTGCAAGTGCTTCAATAATATTAAAGCCCAGAATTACTCCTGCAGCATCGTAGGTGCGGTACATAATTCCTAAATTATAGGTCCGATTCCATTCGCCCAGCAAAGAAAAATCTGCCTGTAAAGGAGCTGCTGCAGTAGCCTTAACAAAACAACTGGGTTTTAAAAGCAAGCTTGCATTTACTGGCAGGGCTGCTCCCATAATATAGTAGTAATGCCGTTGTTCTTTTGAAAGCGAACTCAGTCCGGATCCGTATAAATTGTTTTCAATTAAGCGGGGACTGCTAATCCCTGCATAAAAACGCTCGTTCGAATAGTAAAATCCGGCTCCTAAATTTGGAAGAACCGATTGCTGGTTTTGAGCAAAACTCTGGTCGTTGGTTTCTGAGGGTTTAAGACTGCTTAAACCGACATTGTAAAAATGAATTAAACCTTTTATACCAAAACTGATTTTGCTTTTTTCGCTTAATCGAATGTGCTGGGCAAAGTCTGCCGCTACCAAACTGCTTTTTACAGGACCAATTTTGTCGTTAATAACACTAAGGCCAAGGCCGCTTCGTCCATTAAACAAGGGAGCGTGCAGGGTTAAACTCTGATCCTGGGGTGCACCATCAAATCCTACCCATTGGGACCGGTGGATACCGGTAATGGTCAGAGCCTGCCGGCTGCCTGCATAACCCGGGTTTAACCAAAGACTGTTGTACATATAGTGGGTAAACATGGGATCTTGCTGGGAATAGGCTTGAAGCGTAAATACCAACAGGGAGGCAAATAATAATTTGTTTTTCATGGATTGTGATTATTTACGGTTTAAATAAATGTATCCTTTCTTTACTTCATTGGAATCAGGACGTAATTTTAAAATATAAAAATAAGTACCTTCCGGCAGTTTGTCGGTTTCATTAAATCGAATGCCCTGATTGGAACTGCCATTCCAAGTATTGTTGTATCCGTGCATTTTATAAACCAGATTGCCCCAACGGTTAATTACTTCAAAATGATTTTCTGGATAATAGCCGATGCCATCGATTACAAACAGATCGTTGGTGCCGTCATCGTTGGGAGAAAAAGCATTTGGAATATTAAGTGTGGGATTGAGGGGGCCATCGGTATTGGGGATAAATTCGGTCGGATCGTTTTCTCCTAATTCATCGGCAAGACCGTTGTTGTTTGAATCGGGTTGATCGCCCGCATCGGAGCTGTCTTGGCATAAAACATGATTTAAACTGTCTTTTACCACGGCCAGCGCACTGTTTTTATACTTTTGAACCGTTGCTCCATTTGGGTTAAAACTCAAGGTTAAACTCCAGGTATAGCTTTCGCCAATTGACAAGGTTTGATTGTTCGCAAGCATTTGAGCATTGTTACCTATGCCGTTGTAATTAGCATTTAAAGCCGGACTGCCATTGCTTTTTAGCGCATTTACGGTAAAGGTGCTCGGAGCAGCAAAAACCTGATCCAAGCGATCGGATACCTCGGGCGAAACAATCGGATGAATACCTAAATTGTTGAGTTTAAATTCAAACGTAATTTGCGTGGTTCCGTTGCCGAGGTTTTTACTTTCAAGCACGCGCTTGGCTAATCCAAGTTGCGTTCCAAATCCGGTCGGCTGATTTTCACTGCCTTCGTTGGCATTGCCGTTGTTATTAGGATCAAAATCTGAACCGGCATCACTTGTATCGGTTGTAATGTGCGGATTGCTTCCCAGAGAATCGACACTAAACGCGGTACTTGCAACTGCGGAGTTAAACAATCGTTTGTTAAGGCCGTTCATGTTAAAGTCTACCGTAACGCCCAAACTGGCAGTTTCAAGTGCGGTAAGGGTATTGTTTCCGCTTAGTAAACCCAGTTTATTTTGTCCGTTAAAGGAATTAGACAGTGTTAGGTTTGTGCTGCTGGCAATACTTGAAATTGTAAAAGTTGCAGGTTGCGTAAAACATAATTTTAAAGGATCGGTAATTTGAAGGTTCGTTGCCGGCAGGGGCCCCAGATTTTTTATTCGGAATATAAAACGTACCCGGTAAGCGCCGTTGCTTAATTTTTCAAGCGCAGAGGCCGATTTTAACAAGGCTATTTGCTGACCAAAATAGGTTGGATCGTATTCCCCGGCATCATCGGGATTGCCATTATTATTAGCATCTACATTAGAA
Organism: uncultured bacterium; assembly: GCA_963923435.1. Lineage (GTDB taxonomy): Bacteria > Bacteroidota > Bacteroidia > B-17B0 > Aurantibacillaceae > Aurantibacillus. The sequence goes on along the minus strand of CAWUNH010000038.1, from coordinate 2,707 downwards.
CCGGCATCTGTAGAATCGCTGGAAGTAATGTTGGGTCCGGTACCGTTTGTATTTAAACTGCTTGAACTGCTGGCGAAAGCTTGGTTTTTAAGCAGAGGAGACAAGTAACCGTTTAATTGATAAATAACCTTTAATGCCAGAGTAGCCGATTGTTGCACGCCCAAGGAGTTGTTTCCGGTTAATAGCGCCGGATCGGTGGTTCCATTGAAATTTGGGTTAAACGTTAAAGGCAGTTGAGCATTAAGCGAAACAATTGTAAAGGTGGCAGGTAATGGAAAGGTGGACTGCAAATTATCAATGAGTTGAATGTTTTGAGCCGTTTCGGTTCCAATGTTTTTTAACATAAACTCAAACTGGCTTTCGTAATACGAAGTTTTAGATAGGGTGTCGTTTACAAAAACGGTTTGCATGTGTTTTTTGGCAGCTGCAATCTGAGGCTTGGTAATTGTGATTATAATTGCAGCCGTGCTGCTTACTGCAGGAGACACCGAATTATTGGTCAGTGTATACGTTGTAGCGGTAGTATTGCTAAAGCCTGGGGGCGGAGTGTAGGTAAAGTCGCCCAGGGCTGTAACGTTTAAGGTACCGGTATTTGCATTTAAGGGAGCTACTACAACCGAATAATTAACACCGGGTAGTATTCCGTTATCGTTTAAAGTAAGCGAGCCGGATTTAGGAGTATTAAAGGAGGTATTAACCAAATCATTTACCGCCAGGATATCCGGAAACACAGTTATTTGAATATTCGCCGTTGCACAAGGCGAAGATACGTTGCATAGGGTATAGGCAGTGGTAACGGTACCATTAAAACTTGGATTGGGTGTAAAGGTAAATTGTCCGCTGGCGGGATCCATTAAAATAGTGCCTTCATTGGCTAACGTAGGACCAACCGTAAACGTTGGGTTTAAAACACTCAGGGTTCCCGAGTCGTTGGCCGCAGCAAAGCCAATCACGGGCACACTTGTAACCGTATTGGTAAAATCATTCACGGCAATGGGAGCCGCACTAACAGTGATATTAATTACCGCGTTGCTGCATACCACCGGATTCAAGCTGATATTACATACGGTATAGGTGGTACTGGCAAATCCAATAAACGATGGATTGGGGATAAAGGTGTATTGTCCGGTTGTGGTATTGGTTACAATTACACCTATACTCGCATTTAAGGCAGTTGTAGTAAAGGAGTAGGTCCCGTATGGAACAATGCCGTTATCGTTTGTGCTTAAACTGCCCGAGGTGCTTACACTGGGAGTGGTTATAATGTTGTCGTTATTGGCAATTAAACTTGGATAAACGGTGAGGTTAATTACAGCATTGCTACACACCACCGGATTACCGTTGCACACGGTATAATTTAAACTCAGCGTACCGGTAAAGTTTGGATCTGGAACAAAGGTATACTGGCCGGTAGCGTTGTTATAGGTTAACGAACCTATACTGGGCGAAACCGGAGCTGCAATGGTAAACGTACCGCCGTTTACAGACAGGTCGTTGTTGCCGGCATTTCCATAAAGCGGCGTGTTTTGAATACCATTGGTTGCATCGTTAACTGCCGTTGGACAGGCATTAAGGGGCACCGAAAGCAAGGCCGAGGTCGTACAAGTCCCGTAGGAGCCGTTAACGGTATAGGTAACACTGGAAGTTTGTGTTTGGGTAATGGTAGATCCGGTAAAGGTTACGGGTAACCAGGTGTAACCGGAAACACCCAGTGCGGTTAATGTTACGGAGGATCCTGCGCACACGGCAGAAGGCTGTGCGGACAGGCTCATGGCAGGAACGCTGGTGTTTTGAGCTATGGCAAAACTTTGATTGGCAACGCAACCGTTTGTACCTGTTCCGGCAACCGAGTAAGTTCCGGGATTGCTCAGGGTTGCTAGGCTGGCATTACCCAAGGCCGGAAACCAACTGTAGGTTACCGCACCACTGGCGTTAACCGTTATGCTGGAAATCAAACAGGTAAGCGTATAGTTGCCGTTTTGGCTATTTAAAACGATGTTGGGCAATGCGGTGCTTTGACTGATACTGGTGGTTGCAGTTGAGGAAGCGCAACCGTTTGTCCCGGTACCAATTACAGTGTAGGTATTGGGGACAGTAACGGTAGCAGAAGTTGCATTGCCAATTCCCCCCGACCAGGTATAGGTATTGGCACCGCTAACGTTTAATACAACAGCAGTCAGTGTGCAGTTTAATACCGACGATCCGGAGGCATTACTGATATTTAAAATCGGAGAAGTTGTGTTTTGGGTAATTGAAATAACGGTAGAGGTGGTGCAACCACTGGTTCCGGTGGCAGTGGCGGTGTATTGACTGGGTGCGGTAATGGTAACATTGGCCGAGGCAGGTAATCCGCCGCTCCAAGAATAGGTGCTAGCCCCGCTGAGACTTAAACTAATGCTGGGGGTGCTGCAGGTCAGCTGGGTTGATCCTGTATTATTAATTAGTACCAATGTTGGCACACCGGCACTTTGATTAATAACAATTGAGGCTGAGGCACTGCAACCATTAGAGCCAAATGCCGTGAGAACGTATGTACCTTGTCCAACAACACTTACGGTAGTATTGGTGCCCAAGCCATTATTCCATAAATAACTGGAGCCTCCGTTACCGGATAAACTAATGGAGGTTTGCACACAGGTTAACAGGGTAGTCCCCGAATTATTGGTAATACCTGCGTTGGGCGCGGTGGTGTTTTGCGTAATGGTTA